>NZ_JBEZGQ010000582.1:0-5406 GCF_040650095.1 Actinoplanes sp. NPDC048791
CGCTCGGCCAGCCCGAGGGGGCGCGGTGCGGTGGCGATCCGGTCGGCGCGCGGCGGCCCGCCGGTCGGCGTCGTGGGACGGGACCGGCCGATCGGCTGGTCGTAGTCGGCGGCGGCGATCGCGTCGATGATCTGCTCGTCGGTGAAGTTCTCCGAGCCGGGGATGGACGACACGAAGCCGACCAGGACGCCGTTGCGCATCACCTGGGCCTCGAGCCCGGCCGTGCCGTCGTTGTCCCAGACCGCCTCGCGGCCGTCGGGCAGGACGACCCGGATGCCGTACTGGGTGATGCCGGCGTGCGGCAGCTTCACATGGGCGAAGACGTTACGTCCGCGCAGTGTCTCGACGACCCTCCGGGCCCGTTGCTCATCCATGCGGCGACGCTAGCCCGGATAGCTGAGCGCACGCTGAAGACCGACTGTGGCACCGTTGAAAACTCATCGCTCTGCGCACACGGACAATGACCGCCTGACATAGATGCAGGTCACATCGACGGATGTTACTACGAGGTAACAGGAAAGTCACTGTGTTTCTTTCCTCGGGACCTTGACTTACTGTTCGGTAACCGGAGCGCTCCGGCCCCCAGTCCCCCGCGGATCCGGAGGCCACCCCGATGAGCAGACGTACCACCGTCCTCGCCTGCCTCGTCATGTCCACCCTGCTGAGCATCGTCGCGGCGACCCCCGCCGCGGCCGCCACACCCCAATCCGAGTGGGACTACGTCGCGCTCGGCGACTCCTACTCCTCCGGCGTCGGCGCGTCCGGCCAGACCGGACTCTGCCTGCGCAGCCCCAACGGTTACCCCGGCCTGTGGAACGCGGCGAACGACCCGAAGTCGTACCGCTCGGTCGCCTGCGGCGGGGCCACCACGCAGACCCTGCGGTCCACCCAGCTGTGGCCGCTGACCAGTGGCACCGACCTGGTGACGCTGACCATCGGCGGCAACGACGTCGGCTTCGCGTCGACCGTCATCACCTGCACCCTGTCCAGCGACAGCAAGTGCGCGGCGACAGTCGCGTCGGCGATGCAGGTCCTGCGCACCGAGATGACCGCCAAGCTCGACGGCACGTACGCCGACATCCGCCGCAAGGCCCCCAACGCCCGGGTGGTCGTGCTCGGCTACCCGATCCTGTTCGACGAGACCGTGGTCAACTGCGGGATCGGCGGCATGAGCATCGCCAAGCGCAAGTCGATCAACGGTGGCGCCGCCGAGCTCAACCAGCTGATCGCCGCCCGGGCCGCGGCAGCCGGCTTCACCTGGTCGGACGTGACCGACGAGTTCGCCGGCCACGGGATCTGCGCCCCTGCCCCGTGGCTGAACGGCCTCACGGCGATCCCCGCGACCAACTCGTTCCACCCGAACGCCGCGGGCTACCGCAGCGGCTACCTCCCGGCGCTGAACGCAGCCCTGAACTGACCCGCACCTGCGGCCCGGCAGTCACCCTGCCGGGCCGTCGGTCAGCGGGACTCCAGCACAGACAGATCCCTCGCGGCGAAGCGGTAGTGCTCGATCTCCTCTTCGAGCACGACGGCCAGACACTCAGCCACCGCGCGGACCTCGTCGGGGTAGCCCGGAGCCGGTGGCCGGGTGCAGGGCCGGCCCAGGTCGGCGTCGGTCAGGCCGTTCAGGATGCCCGCGAGCACGGCCAGCCGGTCCGCCCGCGCGGCCAGGACCTCGGCCCAGGTCGGCTCAGCCGTGAGATCGATGCCCAGCGCGGCCGCGTCCGCCGCAGCGTAGGCCGTCTGCGGAAGACCGATCCGGTGGTACGGCAGTTCCTCGTCGAGGATCGTGCGGCTGGCCCAGGAGTCGGTGATGAAGACGAGGTGGCGCAGCGTCTCGGCGAAGGACCACTCGCCGTCCACCCGCTCGTCACGGGCCGGCTCGGGCAGGGCCTCCACCCGGGCGACGGCCGCCGACCACAGCCCGCTGACCGTGTCGGCCATGGCCCGGAAGCCGTCGGCGTCCTGGATCTCACGCAGCTGCACCCGTTCCGGATGCCTGCGGTCGAGCTCAGCCGCCACGAAGCTGGTGACGTCGACGCCGTTGACCCGCAAACCGTCGACGTGACCTGACAGGTCGACGCCGACCAGCCAGGAGTCGACGACCTTGACGCCGGTGAGATCGCAGTCGACCAGCGTGACGCCGGTCAGGTCGGCAACTTCCACGCGGGTGCCGCGGAACCTGGCGGTGTCCCGGTGCGCGCCGGCGGACCAGCGGTGGGGACCGAACTGTGCAGCCATCCCGCCATCCTGCCGCACCCGATCGGCCGGTGCAGAGAGCATGCTCCGGGGTCACCTGGACGGCCGGTTTCTGTCATGATCTCTCGCCATGATCCGGCTCTATTCGCTGTTCGTGCTGATCGACCTGGCGCTGCTCGTCATCGCGCTGATCAGTTGCCTGTCCGCCGAGGAATCCGAGATCCGGGCGCTGCCCCGGATCGCCTGGGTCTTCCTCATCCTGCTGTTCTCCCCGATCGGCGCGATCGCCTGGTTCGTCGCCGGCCGTCCGGCGCGTCCGGTGCAGCTCAGCAACGGCACCACCTGGCGGCCGGGCAGCGGCTTCCCCGAGCAGGAGCGGCCGCGGCGCGCCGCCCCGCTCGCGCCGGACGACGACCCCGAGTTCCTCAGGAGCCTGGGTCCGGACCGGACCGAGCTCCAGCGCTGGGAGGCCGACCTGCGCCGCCGGGAGGAAGAGCTGCGCCGGCAGGAGCCCAAGGAGCAATGACAGAACGGGGCCACCCGCAGGTGGCCCCGTCCTCGTTCAGTCCAGCAGTTCCTTGACCGTGCCCGCGGCGACGGTGTGGCCGCCCTCGCGGACCGCGAAGCCGAGACCGACGTCCATCGCCACCTCCTTGCCCAGGTGCACCGTCAGGTCGACCGTGTCACCCGGCATGACCATCGGCAGCTCGCCGAGGTCGATCGCGCCGGACACGTCCGTGGTGCGGAAGAAGAACTGCGGGCGGTAGTTCGCCACGAACGGCGTGTGCCGGCCACCCTCCTCCTTCGTCAACGCGTACATGGTCGCCGTGAAGCTCTTGTGCGGCTTGACGCTGCCCGGCAGCGCCACGACCTGGCCGCGCTGCACCTGGTCGCGCTTGATCCCGCGGAGCAGGATCGCCGCGTTGTCACCGGCCTCCGCGGTCGGCAGGCTCTTGCCGAACGTCTCGAGCCCGGTCGCGACCGTGCTGAGCGTCTCGCCGAGGCCGACGACCTCGACCGGGTCGCCGACGCGCAGCGTGCCGCGCTCGATCTTGCCGGTGACCACGGTGCCGCGGCCGCTGATGGTGAGCACGTTCTCGATCGGCATCAGGAACGGCTCCCCCAGCTCCCGCTCGGGCACGGGCACGTACGCGTCCACGGCGTCGAGCAGCTCCACGATGGACTGCGTCCACCGCGGGTCGCCCTCGAGGGCCTTCAGCGCGCTCACGCGCACCACCGGGACCTCGTCGCCGGGGAAGCCGTACTCGCCGAGCAGCTCACGCACCTCCAGCTCGACCAGGTCGAGCAGCTCCTCGTCCTCGACCGCGTCGCTCTTGTTGAGCGCCACGACCAGGTACGGCACCCCGACCCGCTGGGCCAGCAGCACGTGCTCGCGGGTCTGCGGCATGGCGCCGTCCTGCGCCGAGACGACGAGGATCGCGCCGTCCACCTGCGCCGCCCCCGTGATCATGTTCTTCACGTAGTCGGCGTGCCCCGGCATGTCGACGTGGGCGTAGTGCCGGGCCGCGGTCTCGTACTCGACGTGGGAGATGTTGATGGTGATGCCGCGCAGCGCCTCCTCCGGCGCCTTGTCGATGCCCTCGAAGGCGACGAACCGGTTGGCGGCCGGGTCGCGGTCGGCGAGGACCTTCGTGATGGCGGCGGTCAGGGTCGTCTTGCCGTGGTCGACGTGACCCATCGTGCCGATGTTCAGGTGTGGCTTGGTCCGGACGAACTGGCTCTTGGCCATGATGAAAATGTCCTCACTGGATGCGAGAAACGATCGGGTCGGAAGGTGGAACGCGAGCCTTGCCCAGGGACGCGCGCCAGAACCGCGCAGCTACCCTTCCCCGGGTTCTGCTGCGGCTTGGGGAAGGGTCAGCTTCGCGTATCGCACGCGGGAGCGGCCAGCGGGGAGAACCCCGCGGGCAGCTGCAGACCGGGTGCGAACATGCGGATCACGGTAGGCGGTAACGCCGGAACCGGCGACCTTATTTCACACCTTGCCGAGGTCGGCCGTCGGCGCCATCACGATGCGCGGCAACTGGGCCGGATCGAGCCACTGGAGCACCCGGACCACGTCGCTGCGGCTCAGCGACACGCAACCGGCCGTCGAGCCGGCGCCCTTGACGTGCAGGAAGATCGCCGAGCCGCGCTTGACGTTGGCCGGCTTGCTGGTGACGTACTGGCCGTGGGTCGCGTCCCAGGTGATGGAGGTGGGCGCCGGGCGGTTGTAGTCGATGACCGCCGCGAACTCGTACTGCGTGGTGTAGGCGGCCAGCCGTTCCGCCTCGCCCGTCCGCCAGGTGCGCTTGGCGGACGCCGACGGCTGGAACATGTTGTAGGTCTTGGCGTCCTTGTTGTCACCGACCCAGTAGTCGTTGGTGTCGGCGCGCGTCCACGGCATCTTGGTGCTGGGGCCGTTCTTCAGGCCGAACGTCTGGGTGATGCGGAAGGTGCCCATCGGCGTGGTGCCGGAGTCCTGGATCCGCTGCCCCGCCCAGGCCCAGCCGGCATAACCGTTGCGCGCCGCCATCGCCGGGAACTTCGCCGTCCAGGTCTTGCCGTCGGCACCCAGCTGGTACGTGTACACCGTCGAGTACGAGGAGCCGCGCGACTTGCCGACCACGACGACCACCTGCCGCGAGTCGGCGACCTTGGCCAGCTTGGTCGGGTGGTACGGCGGGACCGCGGCGGCGTCGGCGGACATCGCCCGCACCACGCCGAGACCGGCCACGACAGCGCCGAGCACGATCCCGGCCGCGAGCAACCTACGCATAGTTCACGGACGATACCGCTCACCAGTCGAAGGCGCTGCCCCTCGCGACCTTGGCCCCGCCGTACCGGCTCTCGCCGAAGGTCCAGGACATGATCACCTGATAGCGGCGGCCCTTGACCGGCTCGATCGTCAGCGGCCCGCAGACCCGGGTCGGCCGGTCCTTGGTGAAGGTCAGGCCGGTGCAGACCTTCGGGCTGCCGACCGTACGGCCGGAGCTGAGGTCCTGCAGAGCGACGGCGATCCGGCCGTCGCCCGGGGTGGGGGCGGTCAGCGACGCCTGGATCCGTACCCGGCTGCCCAGCGCGTGGCAGGGGCTGACCACCAGCGGAGTGAAGCCGGCCATGCCGAACTCGCGCTCGCAGGCGTACGGGCCGTACGGCTGGGCCTCCATGACCCGGGGTTTCGGCGTCGTCTTGCGGGTGGCCGCC
>NZ_JBEZGQ010000583.1:0-5401 GCF_040650095.1 Actinoplanes sp. NPDC048791
GCGCGATCTCCTGGGTGACCTGGCCCGCGGCGGTGGCGGTGCGCTCGTCGAGGTGCTCGCGGCGGCGCTCCAGCACGCTCGCCGCCGCAGCGAGGGTCTGCAGCGGGGACCGCAGCTCGTGGCTGACGTCGGCGGCGAACCGGCGGTCGCGTTCCAGCCGGGCCGACAGCTCGTCGACCATGTGGTTGAACGACGTGGTGAGCCGGGCCAGGTCGGGCTCGGCCGCCGGGTCCAGCCGGTACTTCGAGGCGCCGCCGGCGATCTCCTGGGCGGCGTCGGCGACCCGGCGCAGCGGGCGCAGGACGTAGCGGCTCGCGTACCAGCCGAGGCCGGCGCCCAGCACCGCCGTGCCCATCGCGACCAGGGTCAGCACGACCGTCAGCACGCTCAGGGTGTGCTCCAGCTCGCGCAGCGAGTCGACCTCGTAGAAGACGTCGCCGGGGGCGAGCGGCACCGCCACCACGATGCTGGCGTGCCCGCCGGTGCGGATCCGCTGCACCGAGTCGGTGCCCGCGGCCGCCTGCCGCTGCAGGGCCACCGGGATCGCGCCGGTGCTGCCCTCGTCGGCCTTGAGGGCGTACCAGTTGCCCTGGCGTTGCAGCAGCGCGCGGCGGCTCTCGCCGGTGTCCAGGACGCGGAGCACGGCGGCGACGTCCGGGCGGGTGGTGGCGCCCAGGCCGGCCCGGACCACGGCGGCGTCGTCGTACGCGGCCCGCACGGCGGTGCCCTCCCGTTCCTTGATCAGCGACTGCCGGGCCACCTGGTACGACGCCAGCGCCATCGTCGCCGACAGGGCCAGCGCGCCCGCG
Organism: Actinoplanes sp. NPDC048791; assembly: GCF_040650095.1. Classification (NCBI taxonomy): domain Bacteria; kingdom Bacillati; phylum Actinomycetota; class Actinomycetes; order Micromonosporales; family Micromonosporaceae; genus Actinoplanes; species Actinoplanes sp. NPDC048791. The sequence goes on from NZ_JBEZGQ010000583.1 coordinate 810, forward strand.
GCGAAACCGGCGACCACCCGTACCCGCAGCCCGGCGCGCCTCATCGCTGCAGCTTGTAGCCCAGGCCGCGGACGGTCACCAGGTGCCGCGGGGCGCCCTCGCCGTCCTCGATCTTCTGCCGCAGCCGGCCGACGTGCACGTCCACCAGCCGCTCGTCACCACCGTCGTAGCCCCAGACCCGCTGCAGCAGCTGGTGGCGCGACAGCACCCGGCCCGGATGCTCGGCCAGCTCGCACAGCAGCTGGAACTCCGTACGGGTGACGGCGACCGGGGTGCCGCCCAGCCGGACCTCACCGGCCTCGGGGGAGATCTCCAGGTCGCCGAAGCGCAGCACCGGGACCTCGTCGCCGGCCCCGGCCCGGGCCCGGCGGCGCAGCGCCCGCAGCCGGGCCGTCAGCTCCTTCACCGCGACCGGTTTGACCAGGTAGTCGTCGGCGCCGGCCTCCAGCGCGGCCACGATGTCGTGGGTGTCGTCGCGGGCACTGATCACCACGATCGGCACGTCGTGGGCCCGGCGCAGGGTCCGGATGCACTCGAAGCCGTCGATGCCGGGCAGCATGAGGTCGACCAGCACGGTGTCGGCGGGCTTGCGGCGCTGTGCGGCGATGCCCTCCTCGGCGGTCGGGGCGCCGGTGGCCTCGTAGCCCTCGTCCTCCAGCGCCAGCACCAGCGACAGCCGGATCCGGTCGTCGTCCTCGATCACCAGCACTGCTGACATGCTCTGCATCATCCCCGCCCGGCCGCGTGCCGCCAAAGAGCGCGGGCGGACGCGACCGGACTGTCACGCAACCGTCATACGGCTGCGGACCACCCGCCACACACCGGGTCGAACCTTGCAACTGTGAGCGGTGAGCACGCGATGCAGGAGACGACCGTGGTCGTCACCGAGGCGCTGGCCGGTGCGACGGTCGACCGGTGGCAGTCCCGGTTCCGGGACGCGGTGGCCGGGCGCCCGGCCCGGCTGATCGTCGACCTGCGGCACAGCCCGCGGATAGACGCGGCTGCCATCGTGGTGCTGCTGCAGTTGCACCGGGAGCTGATCCGCGCCGATGCCCGGCTGACGCTGCGCGCCCCGGGCGCGCGGGTCCGCCGGATGCTGGGTCTGGCCCGGGTGGACCACGTGCTCGAGGTCGAGGAGGCCCGATGACCGCACCCGAGGTGGAGCTGGACGTACGGCTGGACGCAGTGGTCGTGCACGTGCGGGCCGGGATGGACGCCACGGTGGCGCCGACGCTGCGGGAGAGTCTCACCGACGCTGTCGACCGGCATCCGCACGTGGTCGTGGACCTGACGGAGGTGCCGACTTTGGACGACGTCGGGCTCGGTCTGCTGGTCCGCGCGCACCGGCGGGCCCGGCGCCGCGACGGGCTCGTGGTCCTGGCCGGTCCGTCGCGGTTCGTCATCACCGTGCTGCACACGATGCACGTGGACGGGCTGTTCCCGATCTTCGACGACTGCCCGGCCGCCCTGGAGTGGCTGCGTGCCGAGTTCCCCCGCTGACAGCCGCGGGCGCCGGTAGGGGATGCCGCGGCCGCGGGCGCCGCCACTCGCGGGGGCACACGAGCGGCGCGGCCACGCGACCGCGTCATCCGGGCCCATGATCAGGTACGCACATGGCGGTCCGCCCGCGGCCACATGACGGTTGTGTGACGGCTACGGTGGCAAGCGTGCGATACGTGCAGGCGCCGCAGCGGTACGACGGGCCGGGCCCGATGCTCTTCCTGGCCGGCGGCATCACGGACTGCCCCGACTGGCAGTCGCAGGCCGTGGCCCTGCTGCGCGACACGCCCGGGCTGACCGTCCTCGATCCCCGCCGCGCCTCCTTCAACCTCGCCGACCCGGACGTGGCCACCGAGCAGATCACCTGGGAGCACACCCACCTGCACCGGGCCGACGTGGTGCTGTTCTGGTTCGCCCCGGGCGGCAGCGTCCAGCCCATCACCCTGTACGAGCTGGGCGTGCACGTCACCCGCGGGGTCCCGCTGGCGGTCGGGGCCGATCCGGGTTATCCGCGCCGGCACGACGTCGAGGTGCAGCTCGCCCTGGCCCGCCCCGGCCTGCGGGTGCACGACACGCTGGCCGCCACGGTGCGGGCGGCCGAAGTGCTCAGCTCACCCGGCCGATCGCCGATGAGCGGGGTCCACGAGGCGTAGGCGGATGCACTACGGTCGGTTGATCACGGTGTGGCGAAAGGAGCGCGGGTGACGGCCTCCGATCCGCAGCTGCAGGCCCTGCGGGCCCTGCACGCGGTGACCAAGCGCGTGCACGCCAGCCTCGACCTCACCCAGACCCTGGACGCCGTCGCGAGCGGGGTCGTCGAGGCGTCCGGCTTCGGCCTCGCCGCCGTCAACCTGGCCGAGGAGAACGGCGACTACACCACCGTGGCCGTGGCCGGCAGCGACGACCTGCGCCGGGAGCTGCTGGGCATGCGCGGCTCGGCGGAGAACTGGCAGGAGCTGTTCCGCCGGGCCGAACGCTGGGGCTCGCTGTACTTCGTCGACCACCGCAACGGCGTGCCCGAGTCGCTCTACGTCTGGGTCCCGGACATCGAGGCGACCGACGACCCGGAGCTGTGGCACCCGCTGGACTGCCTGTTCGCGCCGCTGATGGCGCCGTCCGGGGAATGGGTGGGGGTGCTCAGCGTCGACCTGCCCGACGACGGGCGCCGTCCGGACGCCCAGCAGCAGGAGATCCTGGCCTTCTTCGCCGAGCACGCCGCCATCGCCATCCAGCACGCCCGCCTGCACTCGCAGCTCGAGCGCAGCCAGGCCGAGGCGGAGTACGCGGCGACCCACGACAGCCTCACCGGCCTGGCCAACCGGGCCCTGCTCAAGACCCGCATCGACACCCTGCCGGCCCAGGGCGCGCCGCAGGTCGGTGTGCTGGTGGTGGACCTCGACGGCTTCAAGAAGGTCAACGACGACGCCGGGCACGAGGCCGGCGACGAGGTGCTGCGGATCGTCGCCCAGAGGTTGCAGCACCACCTGCGCCCCGACGACGTGCTGGCCCGTACCGGCGGCGACGAGTTCGTCGCGGTGCTGACCGGCGACGACCTGAGCCGGGCCCTGCCGGAGGCCGCCCAGCGGCTGCGCGAGGCGATCCGCGAGCCGATCTGCGGCAGCACCGGCGTGCACCGCATCGGCGCCAGCGTCGGCTATGCGATCGGCCGGGCCGGTGAGGACTTCTCCCGGCTGGTGGCGGCCGCGGACGCGGAGATGTACAGGGAGAAGCGCCGGGCTAACGCCCCGGTCTCGTGACCCGCAGGTCGGCCGTGATGCGCTCGGCGGTTGCCAGCAGCGGCGGCAGCAGCTCGGCCCGCATCGCGGCCACCGAGGTACGGCTGGCGTGCACCGAGACGTTGACGGCGGCGGTGACAGCCCCGGAACGGTCGGCGACGGGCGCGGCCATCGACCGCAGCCCCTCCTCGAGCTCCTGGTCCACGATGGCGTAACCCTGCTCGCGGACCCGGGCCAGCTCGTCCCGCAGCTCCGCGACCGACCTGACCGTCCGCGCGGTGAGCTGCTCCAGCCGTACCCGCGACAGATACGCCTCGACCTGCTCGGCGGGGAGGTGGGCGATCAGCACCCGGCCCATCGAGGTCGCGTACGCCGGGAACCGGGTGCCCACGTTGATCGCCACGGTCATGATCCGCCGGGTCGGCACCCGGGCCACGTAGACCACGTCGTCACCGTCGAGCACCGACACCGACGACGACTCGTGCACCTCGGCGGACAGCTGCTCCAGGTGCGGCTCGGCCACGTCGGGCAAGGACAGGCTGGACAGGAACGCGTACCCGAGCTCCAGCACCCGCGGCGTCAGCGAGAACAGCCGCCCGTCGGTGCGGACGTAGCCGAGGTCGGTCAGGGTGAGCAGGAAGCGCCGGGCCGCGGCCCGGGTGAGGTCGCAGATCCGGGCCACCTCGCTGAGCGTGAGCTCCCGGTGGTGGGCGTCGAACGCCCGGATGACGGCCAGCCCGCGTTCCAGGGACTGCACGAAGTGCGGCTCGCGCGCGTCGTCACTCATCGCTGCGACCACCGCGTCACGCCCCGGATCCGTCGTCGGCCAGCACGGCCTCGGCGATCTTGAAGGCGGCGTTGGCGGCGGGCACGCCCGCGTACACGGCGGTGTGCAGCAGCACCTCGGCGATCTCGTCCGGACTGAGCCCGTTGCGGCGGGCGGCCCGCACGTGCATCGCCAGCTCGTCATGACACTGCAGGGCGGTGAGCAGGGCGAGCGTCACACAGGACCGGGTACGCCGGTCCAGGCCCTCCCGGGTCCACACCTGCCCCCAGGCGGCCCGGGTGATGTACTCCTGGAACGGCGCGGTGAAGCCGGTGGTGGCCGCGACCGCCCGGTCGACGTGCGCATCACCGAGCACCTCGCGCCGCACGGCCATGCCGTCGGTGTAGTCGTCAGCCATCGAGCGCCTCCAGAATGAGTCGGTTCGCGGTCGCCGCCTGCTCGAAACTGGCCAGATGCGCCGCGCCGGCGACGACCTCGAGCCGGGCACCGGGGATCGCGGCGGCGATGGCGGCACCGTGGGCGGGAGGGGTGGCCGGATCGTCGGCCCCGGCGACGACCAGCGTGGGCGC
>NZ_JBEZGQ010000584.1:0-5400 GCF_040650095.1 Actinoplanes sp. NPDC048791
GGCGGCTTCACCGTGCAGGCCGAGCTGCCCGTGGACCGGACGGCGTGATCCGGGTCCTGCTGGTCGACGACCAGCCGCTGCTGCGCAGCGGGTTCCGCGCGCTGCTCGACGTGGAGGACGACATCGAGGTGGTGGCCGAGGCCGCCGACGGCCTGCAGGGCCTGGCCCTGGCCCGCGAGCACCGGCCGGACATCGCCCTGCTCGACATCCAGATGCCGGTGCTGGACGGCATCGAGACGACCCGGCGCATCGCCGCCGACCCGGACCTGGCCGGGGTGCACGTGGTCATCCTGACCAACTACGGCCTGGACGAGTACGTCTTCGACGCGCTGCGGGCCGGCGCCGCCGGGTTCCTGGTCAAGGACATCGTGCCGGAGGACTTCCTGCACGCCGTCCGGGTCGCCGCGCGCGGGGACGCGCTGCTGGCGCCGTCGATCACCCGCAAGCTGATCAGCCGGTACGTCACCGAACCGCGCCGCACCGGCGCCGGCGCGCAGCTCAAGGAGCTGACCAACCGGGAACGCGAGGCCGTCGCCCTGGTGGCGCAGGGGCTGTCCAACGACCAGATCGCCGAGCGCCTGGTGATCAGCCCGCTGACCGCCAAGACCCACATCAACCGGGCGATGGCCAAGCTGCACGCCCGCGACCGGGCCCAGCTCGTGGTCCTGGCCTACGAGTCCGGCCTGGTCACTCCGCGCACCGGCTGACCCCCGAACCGCTCCGGCCGGTCAGCGGGCCGTGGAGGCGCGCGGGACCAGGCGGCAGGGCCGGGTGCGCTTGCCGCGTACCGGATCGCCGTTGATCGCCGCCAGCAGCAGCTCCGCGGCCGTGCGGCCGATGCCCTCCAGGTCCATGTCGATGCTGGTCAGCGCCGGGCGGCAGCCGTCGACCATGACGTCCCAGTTGTCGAAGCCGACCAGGGCGACGTCGCCGGGGATGGCCCGGCCGGCCTCGCGCAGCGCCTCGGCGACACCGCGGGCGTTCTGGTCGGTGCCGCTGAAGATCGCGTCGACGTCCGCGCCGGCCGCCAGCAGCAGGCCCGCCGCCTGCCGCCCCCAGGCCTCGCTCCACTCGCCGAACAGCACCGGCACCGCGAGGTCGAGGCCCTCGCCGCGCAGGGTCTGCTCGGTGGCGGCCGCCCGGACCGTCGCGGAGTGGTGGTGCTCCGGGCCGGTCACGTGCGCGATCCGGCGCCGGCCGGTGGACAGCAGGTGCCGCACCGCCCGGCGCGCGCCGTCCGCCTCGTCGGGGACCACCGAGCAGTCCTGCGGGTCGGCCGAGCTGATGAACGCGTACACCACCGGCACGTGCAGGCCGGCGGCGATCGGGGCCCGGGCCTGGGTGCGCCGGCCGGTGACGATGATCCCGTCGACGTTGCGGCTCAGCAGCGTACGCAGGTAGTACTGCTCGCGGATCGGGTCGTCGCGGGCGTCGCAGAGGAACACCGAGACCTGGCCGGCGCCCAGGGCGTCCTCGGCGCCGATCAGCAGCGGGATGCTGAACCGGCCGATGCTGTCGGTGGTGATCATGCCGACCGTGTACGTGCGCCCGGAGTGCAGGCTGCGCGCCGCCGCGTTGGCCACGAAACCGAGCCGGTCGGCGGCCTCCCGGACCCGTTGCCGGGTCTCCGGGCGCAGGCTGCCGCGGCCGTTGAGGGCCTTGGAGGCGGTGCCGACGGAGACCCCGGCGAGCGCGGCGACCTCGGCGATGGTGACGGCCCGTCCGATGGTGGTCAGTGTTTCCTCCAGGGTTTCCGGCCGGGCTTTCGCGGTTGGCGTAACCACACGGTAATCAGCCCTTGACATGGCCGCAAGGTGCTCCCTAACTTCAAGGCAATCGTTTTCCTTGTTTCCTCCCTCCCTGGCCCAAGGGGCACCTGATGAGACTTTCCCCCGGCAACCGCCGACGGCTCGGCGCCGCTGCCGCACTGACGCTGACCGCCTGCCTCACCGTCGCCTGCTCGTCCTCCGACTCCGGTTCGGGGTCCTCCGGCGCGGCGAGCGGCACCTACACGATCTGGGATCCGTATCCGCAGTTCGACGACAGCTCCGAGTGGGTGAAGCTGCTGACCAAGTGCGGCACCGACGCCGGGGTCACCGTCAAGCGCACCGGCTACGACACCACCGACCTGACCAACAAGGCGCTGCTCGCCGCCCAGCAGGACAACTCCCCCGACGTGCTGATCGTCGACAACCCGGTGGTCTCCACCCTGGCCGAGGCCGGCGCGCTGACCACCACCGAGGAGTCCAAGCTGGACACCACCGGCGTCGAGCCGAACCTGCTGGCGGCCGGGCAGAGCGGCGGCAAGACCTTCGGCATCCCGATCGGCGCCAACACGCTCGCGCTCTACTACAACAAGGCCGTGCTGACCAAGGCCGGGGTCGACCCGGCCCAGATCAAGGACTGGGCCGCGCTGACCGCGGCCCTGGGCAAGGTGAAGCAGTCCGGCAAGAAGGGCATCACCTTCTCGGCGATCGGTACGGAGGAGGGCAGCTTCCAGTTCCTGCCCTGGTTCTGGGGCTCCGGGGCGAATCTGACCCAGCTCGACTCCCCGCAGGCCGTCTCGGCGCTGACCCTGTGGACCGACTGGCTCAAGCAGGGCTACGCGCCGAACTCGGTGCTCAACAACACGCAGACCACGAGCTGGCAGGAGTTCGCCACCGGCGACTACGCGTTCGGCGAGAACGGCACCTGGCAGCTGGCCAACGCCAAGAAGACCGGCTTCGACTACGGCATCATCGCTGTCCCGTCCAGTGCCGGCGGCACCGCCCCGGCGCCCACCGGCGGCGAGTTCGTCACCGCGCCGGTGCAGTCCGACACCGCCCGCTACGCCGTCTCGCAGAAGCTGATCGCCTGCCTGACCAGCGCCGACAACGCGCTGACGACCGACACCACGCTGTCCTACGTCGCGGCCACCGCGGCCGTGCAGGACAAGCAGGTCGCGGCCACCCCGGAGCTGAAGGTCTGGGTCGAGGCGGTCAAGGCGGCCAAGGGCCGGACCAGCGACGACCTCGGCACCAAGTACCCGAAGATCTCCCAGCCGCTGTGGACCGCGTTCCAGGCCGCGCTGAGCGGCTCCAAGTCGCCGCAGGACGCGCTCAAGGCGGCCCAGACGACGGCAGCGGCGGCGACGCAGTAGCCATGGCCCACGACACGACGATCCGTACCGGGGCGGCGACCACCGCCCCGGTGCGGGCCGGGGCCTCGCCGGCCCGGCGCGCGCGGCGGACACGGCAGCTGGCGGCCTGGGGTTTCCTCGCGCCGGTCGTGGTGTACCTGCTGGCCTTCTACGCCTATCCGCTCTACCGCAACCTGGATCTGAGCCTGCGGCACTACACCGTGCGGTCGTTCGTTCAGGGTGATGCCCCGTTCAGCGGGCTGGACAACTACCGCACGGTCTTCGGTGATCCCAGCTTCGGTCCGGCGTTGCTGCACACCGTCGTGTTCACCGGTGTCTCGCTGATCTTCCAGTTCGCCATCGGGATGGCCCTGGCCGTGTTCTTCGCCCAGAACTTCCGGCTGTCGGCGACGTTGCGGGCGCTGTTCCTCGTACCGTGGCTGTTGCCGTTGATCGTCTCGGCCTCGACCTGGTCGTGGATGCTCAACAGCGACTCCGGCATCGTCAACGCCGCGCTCGGTGTCCTCGGGGTGGACCCGGTCAACTGGCTCACCTCGCCGCAGTGGTCGCTGGTCTCGGTGATCATCGCCAACATCTGGATCGGCGTGCCGTTCAACCTGGTGGTGCTCTACAGCGGGCTGCGGGCGATCCCGGACGAGATCTACGAGGCGGCGGCCCTGGACGGCGCGTCCGGCTGGTCGACGTTCTGGCGGATCACGTTCCCGCTGCTGCGGCCGGTCTCGGCGATCACGCTGCTGCTCGGGCTGGTCTACACCCTCAAGGTCTTCGACATCATCTGGATCATGACCAAGGGCGGGCCGACGGACTCGTCCACCACGCTGGCCACCTGGTCGTACCGGTTGAGCTTCGGCAATCTGCTGCCGGAGTTCGGTCCCGGCGCCGCGGTCGGCAACCTGCTGATCGTGATGGCCCTGATCTGCGGGCTCATCTACATCCGGATCCAGCGGAGGCAGGCATGACCCGGCAGCTCAAGACCGGCATCGGCGTGGTGCTGACGGCGATCATGCTGTTCCCGGTCTACTGGATGATCAACGTGTCGTTCACCAAGGACACCGACATGCGGGCCAGCCCGCCGCACGTGTTCCCGTTCGACGCCACCCTCGAGGGCTACCGCGCGGTGCTCGACCAGCAGCTGCCGTACCTGGGCACCAGCCTGATCGTCGGGCTCGGCACCGTCCTGCTCACCGTCGTGCTGTCCGCCCCGGCCGGCTACTCGCTGGCCAAGCTGCGACCGCGCGGCGGCGGCGCGCTCAGCTTTGTGCTCCTGATCGCCCAGATGATCCCCGGGATCATCATGGCGATGGGCTTCTACGCCATCTATCTCAAGGCCGGCGTGCTCAACACCACGGCCGGGCTGATCCTGGCCGACTCGACCATCGCCGTCCCGTTCGGCGTGCTGATCTTCACCGCGTTCATGTCCGGCATCCCGGACGAGCTGACCGCGGCGGCCACCGTGGACGGTGCCGGCCCGCTGCGCACGTTCTGGTCGGTCGTGCTGCCGGTCAGCCGCAACGCGGTGGTCACCGTCTCGCTGTTCGCGTTCCTGTGGGCCTGGTCGGACTTCGTCTTCGCCACCACGCTGGCCGGCGGGGCCGACCACCAGCCCATCACGCTCGGCATCTACCGCTACATCGGCAACAACAACCAGCAATGGAACGCCATCATGGCCACCGCCGTGGTCGCCTCCATCCCCGCGACGCTGCTGCTCATCCTGGCGCAGCGTTACGTGGCCGCCGGCGTCACGGCCGGCGCCGTCAAGGACTGAGGACAATCTCCATGACCGAACCCACCCGTTCCGCCGGTCCCGTCGCGCCCACCGCCCGGGCCGTGGCCGCGCTGCACCCGCTGCCGGCGGACGCCGTCCACCTGTCGCCGACCGGCCTGCTCGGCGGCTGGCAGGCCCGTAACGCCGCCGCGACCCTGCCGCACTGCGTCGACAATCTCGACACGGCGGGAAACCTGGCCAACCTGCGCCGGGTCGTCGGCGACGGACCCGCCGCCTTCGCGGGCATGTGGTTCGCCGACACCGACGTCTACAAGACGCTGGAGGCGGCGGCCTGGGAGCTCGGCCGGACCGGCACGCTGAGCCCGCGGCTGTCCGGTTTCCTGGCCGACACGGCGTCGCTGCTGGAGAAGGCCCAGGACCCCGACGGCTACCTGGACTCGTACTACCAGAGCGACCACCGCGACCGGCAGTGGGCCGAGCTGCACTTCAGCCACGAGATGTACTGCGCCGGGCACCTGATCCAGGCGGCCGTCGC
>NZ_JBEZGQ010000585.1:0-1660 GCF_040650095.1 Actinoplanes sp. NPDC048791
GGGCTGAGGCGCAACGTGGCCTCGGCCCAGCTGACGGCGCGGCCGACGTCGTTGATCGCCCCGCCGAGCAGCGTGCGGCCGGCGTCGACCCGGTAGTTCCACAACCCGAACGGCAGGGGATCGGCCGGGCCGTCGAGCAGCACCCGCAGGGCTCCGCTGGTGGCGGTGGCCGCGGTGAGCACCGTGGCGTCGGTCGCCCCGGCTCCGATGTTGCTGGCGAAGCCGTCGGTGATGACGGGGAACCACACGGCCCCGGCGAGGGCCGGCCGGAGCGCCGGGTTCGCCGACGGTGCCGGCTGGGACATGTCCCGTGGCGGGCAGAGCTGCTCGGGGCCGATGCCCGCGGCGGCGAGCAGCTCGGCGTCGAGCTCACCGGTGCGCCGGTCGAGCAGGCCGGTCCACGCCACCGTGGACGTCCCGGCGAGCGGCTGCCCGATCAGCCGGGCCAGGATGTATTCCCCCAGGGACCACCAGGCGGCGGCCTCAGCGACGATGCTTGGCTGCGTGGCCGTCAGCCAGCGCAGGCGCGGCGCGTGATAGCTGGTGTGCAGGCGAGTGCCGGTGCGCTGCTGCACCGCGTGCTCGTCGAGCTCCCGACGCAGCGCGGTGACCGCGCCGGCGCTGCGGGAATCGGCGTAGGTCAGGCACGGGGTGAGCGCGCGCCCGGTGGCGTCGACCGCGATCAGCGAGGCGGCGAAGGTGTCCATCGCGACGCCGGCGATGCGGGTCCCCAGCCGCAGGTCGCCGGTCACCGCGTCCAGAACCTGCTCGACCTCCGCGGTGACCTGGTCGGGATCGATGACCGAGGTGCCGTCCGGCGCGACCGTGAAGGCGTGCGGCACCTTGTGCTGCAGGCCGTGCACCCGCCGCCCCGACGCGTCGTGCACGCCGCCCCGGGTGGCGGTGGACCCGATGTCCAGGGCCAGGACCAGCGGATCCAGCGCCGCGTCGAGGGTGACGTCATCGTCGGTCCGGGTCATCGCGGTCTTCCCTCTCAGGACGTCAGCAGGTGTTTCTGGACCTTACCCATCGCATTGCGGGGTAATGCGTCGACGAACCGGACCTGCCGCGGTCGCTTGTGGGCCGACAACGTCCGGGCCACGAAGTCGATGAGCTCACCGGCGGTGACCGCCTCGGCCACCACGAACGCGGTGACCTGCTGGCCGAGGTCGTCGTCCGGGGTGCCGAGCACGGCCGCCTCGCGGACGGCCGGGTGGGCAAGCAGGGCGTCCTCGACCTCACCGGCGCCGATCCGGTAGCCGCCACTCTTGATCATGTCGGTGGACCGGCGGCCGGCGATGCGGTACGCGCCGCCCGGCGTCGTGCGGGCGATGTCACCGGTCCGGAACCAGCCGTCGGCGTCCAGCGACTGCGCGGTTACCTCGGGCCGGCCCAGATAGCCGTCGAAGAGCATCGGGCCGCGCACCCAGAGCTCGCCGATGGACTCGCCGTCGGCCGGCAGCGTGGACCCGTCGTCGCCGTCGACCCGGGCCTCGACTCCCGCGACGGGCGTGCCGACCAGACCGGCCTCGCGTCCGGGGTCGTCGGCCCGGTTGCTCAGCGTGATCAGCGTCTCGGTCATGCCGTAGCGCTCGACCGGGCGGTGGCCGGTCAGCTCCCGCATGCGCGCGAACAGCGGGGTCGGCAGGGCAGCACTGCC
>NZ_JBEZGQ010000585.1:1670-5382 GCF_040650095.1 Actinoplanes sp. NPDC048791
GGACCTGCGTGACACGGCGACGATCCTGCGGGGGCGGAGCGCAGGCGCTCGGCCACGACCGGCTGGGCGCACACCCGGGACCACACCGTCGGTACGCCGAAGTAGAGCGTTCCGGCCGCGGCCGCGTACGCCTCGGGGTCGGGCCGCCCGGTGTGGTGCAGCCGGCAACCGACCCGCAGGGCGCCGAGCACACCGAGGACGAGCCCGTGCACGTGGAACAGCGGCAGACCGTGCACGAGCACGTCGTCGGGATGCCAGGCCCAGGCGTCGGCCAGCGCGTCGATGCCGGCCTCGAGCGCGCGGTGCGAGAGCACCGCACCCTTCGGCGGTCCGGTGGTGCCGCTCGTGTACATGATCAGCGCGGCCTGCTCCGGCTTCGGCTCCGGGTGGCCGTTGTCCGAGCTCCGGTGCAGGTCAACCTGACGTACGCGGATCTCGGCGGCCGGGTCCGGGCCGGCGGCGAGCAGCAGGGTCGCCCCGGAGTCGCGCAGGATGTGCGACCGTTCCCGCGGCCCGGAGTCCGGTGGCACCGGGACGACCGCGGCGCCGCCGAGCATCGCCCCGACGATCGCCACCACGGCCTCGGCGGTCGCGGTCGCGTGCACCGCCACGACCGGCTCACCGCGGATGTCGTCGGCCACCGCGTTCGCACAGGCGAGCAGTCGTTCCGGCGAGAGTGTGACCGTACCGATCCGGATCGTGTCGTCGGCCGTCGCGGGGGAGAGGGCCGTACCAGCCAGCAGGCGCATGCGGTGAACCTACGCCGTACCGGTGACGGTCAAACGGCCCTCCGGCCGGCTGATGCGAGACTTGACTCCACCTTCAGCGGCGCCGCTGGACCTGATCGGGGTGGAGTGACATGGGGCAGAGGCTGGAGAAGCTGATCTCAGTCGGATCGCCGAGCATGTCCGCCGGGGCCGTCGGCTTTGCGACCGGGCAACTACCGCCACTGCTGGCGCCGCTGTTCGAGCGGAAGAACGGCTTCTATGCCTTCGAGTCCGCGCTTCTGGTCAGGCCGTCCGGTGCACCGGTGGGCGGCGTACTGGACATCGCGAGCTGGAATGCGCGGCACGACTGGACCGGGATCTACGGCGACCACCTGAACGGCGTTGTCCTGTTCGCCGAGGACCTGTTCGGTGGCCAGTTCGGCGTCACCCGGGACGGTGTGGTCTCGTTCAATCCCGAATCCGGCGAGGTGGAGCCGCTCGCAGCGACGATCGAGGAGTGGGCAGCCCGGTTGCTCGGCGACTTCGAGGTGATGACCGGCCATCCGCTGGCGCACGAGTGGCAGACGCGGTATCGGCCGCTCGAGCCCGGCGAGAGGCTGTTCCCGGTCGTGCCGTTCGTCCTCGGTGGTGACTTCACTGTGGACAATGTGCGGCCCGCCGCGGATGTCCAAGGCATGCGGTTCTACGCGGAGCTCTTCCGGGCCACGTCGCAGGTGCCCGACGGCGGTCAGGTGCGGGTCGATCTGGCCGGCCTGGCGCGGATCCTGAACTGACCGCCGCCGGCCTCAGGCGGCGAGCCCGCCGATCAGCAGGTCGACGATCCGTACGGCGAGGTCGTGCACCTCGTCGGCGCTCTGGCCGTCGATCCGGCGGTACCACATGTCGACCGCGTTGAGGTTGCTCAGCAGGGTCCGCGCGGCCAGGCCCGGGTCCACCGGCCGCAGCGAGCCGTCCGCGATCCCCGCGACCACGGCGGCGTGGAACATCTGCTCGTAGTCGCTGCGGAGCCGGTTCAGGTCTTTCAGGGCCTCGATCTGGCGCGTCTTCAGCGCCGCGGACACCTCACCGCGTACGGCCTGGTGGACGACGTGGTGGTAGGCCAGGGCCTCCATCAGGTTGAGCAGGTGGGCGATCGACATGGCCACCAGCCGGTCGCGGGCCGTTCCGGGCCCGGCGGTGTGCGGCTCGACGCGTTCCCGGACGCGGCGCATGCCCTCGCCGTAGACCGCCAGGAAGATGTCGAACTTCGACCGGAAGTGGTAGTAGATCAGGCCCTTGGTGGCCCGCACGTCGCGGGCGATGTCGTCGATCGTGGTGCCGGCGAAGCCGTTGCGCATGAACGCCTCGGCCGCCGCGTCGAGGATCTTCGCGCGGACGTCGGCGGCCACTTCCGGGGTCGCGCTCAAGGGGGCACCTCCTGGTCCGCGGCCAGCCTATCCGGTCCGATCGCGACTGTGACCGTTGACACAATACATCGATGGTCATAACGTAATACTCAGTAGTATGCCTGATCAGCGAGCTTACGCGGAGGCATCGCATGATGGACGCCAGGGCCGCACTACACGAGCCGGCCACCAGGAAAGCGATGGTCCGGCTGCTGCCGATCATCGGCATCGCCTACTTCATGTCCTACGTCGACCGGACCAACGTCGCCCTCGCGAAAACCGCGCTGGAGGCCGACATCGGGATCAGCGCGGCCGCCTACGGCCTCGGCGCCGGTCTGTTCTTCGTCAGCTACGCGTTGCTCGAGGTGCCGAGCAACCTGGTGCTGTACCGGGTCGGTCCGCGGGTGTGGATCACCCGGATCGCGATCAGCTGGGGCGCGGTGTCCGCCGCCATGATGTTCGTGCAGAACGAGGCGTCGTTCTACGTGCTCCGCCTGCTGCTCGGCGCGGCCGAGGCCGGCCTCTTCCCGGCACTGATGTACATGGTGACGCTCTGGTTCTCCCAGAAGCACCGCGTCACGATGGTCGGCCTGATCTACACCGCGCCCTGCATCGCCATCTTCATCGGCTCACCGATGGGCGGCGCCCTCATGGAACTGGACGGCGCCGGCGGCCTGCACGGCTGGCAGTGGATGTTTCTGATCGAAGGACTCGTCACGATCCTGGTCGGCGGACTGGTCTGGTTCACCCTGCCGGACCGGCCGAGCGACGCGAAATGGCTCACGCCACAGGAGGCGGCCGTCCTGTCCGAGCAGGCCGTCGGCAACGACGCCCCCTCAGCGACCCGGGTACGCGGCAACCTGCGGCTGGCCTTCGGGCGCCCGGTGATCCTCGTGCTCGCCGCGATCTATTTCGTCAACCAGGCCATCAGCTCCGGCGTGGGCTTCAACTTCCCGGCCGTACTGCAGGCACTCGGCCTGGACAGCTCGTTCCTGATCGGGGTCGTGGCCGGCAGCGGCGGCATCGCGGGCCTGGCGGGCGTGCTGCTCTTCCCCTGGCTCAAACGCCGGTACGGCCACGAGGTGCTGCTCATCGGCATCTGCGCGGGCGCCACGCTGCTGATCATGACCGGCTTCCTGCTGTCCACCAACGCGGTCTGGCGGGTCGGGCTGATCTTCCTGTCCAGCTTCTTCGCCCTCGGCACCCTGCCGTTGTTCTGGTCCGTGGCCATGTCGCGGATGTCGGGGCTGCTGGCCGCGGCGGGGCTGGCGTTCATCAACACGCTGGGCATCACCGGCGGCTTCGTCGGACCCTTCGTGTACGGCCGCATCGAGGACGCCACCGGCAGCTTGTTCGCCCCGTACTACGTGATCGCCGGGGCGGCGTGTGTGGGCCTCGCGCTGGTGCCCGTGCTGGCCCTGGCCATACGGCGGGAGAAGGCGACGGGTGACGGCACGGCCGCCGTACCGGATGAGACCGTGGCCGAACCGGCCCAGCCATGATCCGTCAGGTTGTGATCGGCAGTGCCCTCGGTGCGCTGATCCTGGCCGCCTGGCCCGCGCCCGTCTCTGCCGGTCCGGCCGCGCCCGCCTCCGCCGC
>NZ_JBEZGQ010000586.1:0-5380 GCF_040650095.1 Actinoplanes sp. NPDC048791
CGGCCGCGCGGCCCACCTCGTCCACCGACTCGGCCAGCGCCCGGTGCATGGCCACCGCCTGCTCCCGGCCGTGCCGCCGGGCCAGCGCGCCCACGCCGACAGGGAACAGCCCGGAACACCAGCCACCGTTGCGGCCGGAGGCGCCGAAGCCCGCGTACTGCGCCTCGATGACCGCGATCCGCAGTGCCGGGTCGGCCCGGGCCAGGTAGTACGCCGTCCACAGCCCGGTGTATCCGGCGCCGACGATGGCGACGTCCACGTCCCGGTCGCCCGGCAGCGGGGGCCGGACCGCCTCCGGTTCCCCCAGCGCGGCCAGCCAGTACGACGCGCTCATGACCGGTTTTCCTGGGTTTTCCGCCGCGGGCCGGCTCAGAGCCGGGCCCACGCCTCGGTCAGCACCCCGCGCAGGGCGTGCTCGATCTCGGCGAAATGCTCCTCCTCGCAGATCAGCGGGGGAGCGAGCTGGATGACCGGGTCGCCGCGGTCGTCGGCCCGGCAGTACAGCCCGGCCTCGAACAGCGCCCGGGACAGGAAGCCGCGCAGCAGCCGCTCCGACTCGTCGGCGTCGAACGTCTCCTTGGTCGCCTTGTCCTTGACCAGCTCGATGCCGAAGAAGTAGCCGTCGCCGCGGACGTCGCCGACGATCGGCAGGTCGTTGAGCCGCTCCAGATAGGACCGGAACAGCGCCGAGTTGGCCCGGACGTGGCCGTTGAGGTCCTCACGCTCGAAGATGTCGAGGTTGGCCAGCGCGACCGCGGACGCGACCGGGTGCCCGCCGAAGGTGACACCGTGCGAGAACGAGTTGGCGCCCTCCAGGAACGGCGCGACCAGGCGCTCGGACGCGATCATCGCCCCCAGCGGGACGTACCCGGAGGTCAGGCCCTTGGCGCAGGTGATGATGTCGGGGGTGTAGCCGAACCGGGTCGAGCCGAAGTACTCACCGAGCCGGCCGAACGCGCAGATCACCTCGTCGGAGACCAGCAGCACGTCGTAGCGGTCGCAGATCTCGCGGACCCGCTGGAAGTAGCCGGCCGGCGGCGGGAAGCAGCCGCCGGCGTTCTGCACCGGCTCCAGGAAGACGCAGGCCACGGTGTCCGGGCCCTCGAACTCGATGGCCTCGGCGATGCGGTCGGCGGCCCAGATGCCGAACTGCTCCTCGCTCATCGATTCGTCCGGGCGCCGGTAGTAGTTGGTGTTGGGCACCTTGAGCGCGCCCGGCACCAGCGGCTCGAACTCCTGCTTGATCAGCGGCAGCCCGGTCAGCGACAGTGCGCCCATGGTGGTGCCGTGGTAGGCGATGGACCGCGAGATCGCCTTGGTCTTCATCGGCTTGCCGGTCAGCTTGAAGTAGCTGCGGGCCAGCTTCCACGCGCTCTCCACCGCCTCGGAGCCGCCGGTGGTGAAGAAGACCCGGTTGAGGTCGCCGGGGGTCAGCGTGGCCAGCCGCTCGGCCAGCTCCACCGCGGTCGGGTGGGCGTAGGACCAGAGCGGGAAGTAGGCCAGCTCGGACGCCTGCTTCGCGGCGGCGTCGGCCAGCTCACCGCGGCCGTGCCCGGCCTGCACGACGAACAGCCCGGAGAGCCCGTCCAGGTAGCGGCGGCCGTTCTGGTCCCAGATGTACGGCCCGGAGCCGCGCACGATGACCGGCACCTCGCCGGCCTGCGACCCGGTGTACGACGACATCCGGGTGAAGTGCATCCACAGGTGGTCGCGGGCGGACCCGGACAGGTCTTCGGTCATCGTGTCCCCCATGCGTAGGTCTGTTTGGCGAGCTTCAGGTACATGAACGTCTCGGTGCCGGTGACGCCGGGCACCGCGCGGATGGCCTCGTTGAGCAGCGTCAGCAGGTGCTCGTCGTCGGTGCAGACGAGCTCCACCAGCAGGTCGTAGCCGCCGGCGCAGATCACCACGTAGTCGACCTCGGGGATGGCGGCCAGCTGCTCGGCGATGGCGCGCATGTCGCCGACGCACTTGACCCCGACCATGGCCTGGCGGGCGAAGCCCAGCATCAGCGGGTCGGTGACCGCGACGATCTGCATCATCCCGCCGTCCAGCAGGCGCTGCACCCGCTGGCGCACGGCCGCCTCGGACAACCCGATGATCTTCGCCAGCGCGGCGTAGGACATCCGTCCGTCCCGCTGCAGGTGGTCGATGATCTGCTTGTTCACGTCGTCCAGCGCCAGGTCCGTCACGCAGCGATTCTGGCGTGCAGGACGGCGGATGGCAACGGAATCCGTCGGCGCATTCCGGACACTCCCGCGAATCCGTGGCGGGGCTGACCGTGCTATGTGGAGCGGGCGCCGAGGCGGTGCGGTGACTGTCATGAGGTGGCTTCCCGGGGGGTGGAGGCAAACCCTGCTGCTGCGTTTATCGCAGAATTCTGGCCCATTGACAAGTGTTTCCGTCGCGATACCGTGATCGCCACACGATTTCATGTGACGAGCGCACCTTTTGTGGAGAGGCATGCCATGCGCGTACTACTCGTCGGCGCCGGCGGGGTCGGCGCGGCGGCTGTCGGCATCGCCGCGCGCCGCGACTTCTACGAAGCCTTCGTGGTCGCCGACTACGACCTCGATCGGGCGCGCGCGGCGGTCGCCGGGCACGCGGGCTTCACCGCCGCCCAGGTCGACGCGTCGTCCGCCGCCGCGGTAGCCGCGCTCTGCCGCGAACACGCCATCACCCACGTGCTGAACGCGGTCGACCCGCGGTTCGTCATGCCGATCTTCGACGGCGCGTACGAGGCCGGCGCCGACTACCTCGACATGGCGATGTCCCTGTCGCACCCGCACGCCGAGGAGCCGTTCAGCCGGACCGGGGTCAAGCTCGGCGACGAGCAGTTCGCCGCGGCCGGGCGCTGGCTGGACGCCGGCCGGCTCGCGCTGGTCGGGATGGGCGTGGAACCCGGCCTCTCCGACGTCTTCGCCCGGTACGCGGCCGACCACCTCTTCTCCCGCATCGACGAGATCGGCATCCGCGACGGCGGCAACCTGGTCGTCGCCGGCTACGACTTCGCCCCCTCGTTCTCGGTGTGGACCACCATCGAGGAGTGCCTCAACCCGCCGGTGATCTGGGAGGCCGGCCGCGGCTGGTTCACCACCGAGCCGCTGAGCGAGCCGGAGATCTTCGACTTCCCCGGCGGCATCGGCGAGGTGGAGTGCGTGCACGTCGAGCACGAGGAGGTGCTGCTCATCCCGCGCTGGGTCGACGCCCGCCGGGTGACCTTCAAGTACGGGCTGGGCAAGGAGTTCATCGACGTGCTGAAGACCCTGCACAAGCTGGGTCTGGACCGGACGGCACCGGTGCGCGTCGGCGGCGTCTCGGTGTCACCGCGCGACGTGGTGGCCGCCTGCCTGCCCGACCCGGCCGGCCTCGGCGACAAGATGACCGGCAGCACCTGCGCCGGCACCCTGGTCACCGGCACGGGCCTGGCCGGCCGGCCCCGCTCGGTGTACCTCTACCACGTCGTCGACAACGCCTGGTCCATGCGGGAGTACGGCTCGCAGGCCGTCGTCTGGCAGACCGCCGTCAACCCGGTCGTCGCCCTCGAACTGCTCGCCGCCGGCGCGTGGCGAGGGGCCGGCGTCCTGGGCCCCGAGGCCTTCGACGCCGTCCCCTTCCTCGACCTGCTCACCGCCTACGGCTCACCCTGGCAGCTGCGCGAGCAGTGACTCGGCCAGGATGTCCAGGCCCCGCGTGATCTGCTCCTCGGCGATGACCAGCGGCGGCAGGAAACGCAGCACGTTGGCGTAGGTGCCGCAGGTCAGCACCAGCAGCCCGGCGCCGTGACAGGCCCGCGCCACGGCCGCGGTGCGCAGCGGGTCCGGCTCCAGCGTGCCCGGCTTGACCAGCTCGATCGCCAGCATTGCGCCCCGGCCGCGCACTTCGGCGATGCCGGGGTCGCTCATGGCCAGCGCGGTCAGCCGGAGCATGAACTGTGCCTCGATCCGTTTGGCGGCGGCGTTGAGATCAAGCTCCTGCATGGTCTCGATGGCGGCCAGTGCGGCGGCGCACGCGATCGGGTTGCCGCCGTACGTGCCGCCCAGGCCGCCCGGGTGCACCGCGTCCATCAGCTCGGCCCGCCCGACCACCCCGGCCAGCGGCAGCCCACCGGCCATGCCCTTGGCCGTGGTGACCAGGTCCGGCTCCACACCCTCGTCGGCACAGGCGAACCAGGAACCGGTGCGGCAGAAGCCGGTCTGCACCTCGTCGGCGATGAACACCGCCCCGGCCGCCCGGGACCAGGCGGCCAGGGCCGGCAGGAAGCCCGGCGCCGGCACCACAAAACCGCCCTCACCCTGGATCGGCTCGATCAGCACGGCGGCCACGTTCGCCGCCCCCACTTGCTTGGACATCACATCGATGGCCCGCGCCGCGGCGTCCGGCCCGGACAGCCCGCCGTCGCGCAACGGGTACGACATCGGGGCCCGGTAGACCTCCGGCGCGAACGGCCCGAACCGGTGCTTGTACGGCATCGACTTCGCGGTCAGCGCCATCGTCAGGTTGGTGCGCCCGTGGTACGCGTGGTCGAACACCACCACCGCCTGCCGACCGGTCGCGTGCCGGGCCACCTTGACCGCGTTCTCCACCGCCTCGGCACCGGAGTTGAACAGCGCCGCCCGCTTGTCGAACCGCCCCGGGGTCAGCGCGGCCAGCTGCTCGCACACCGCCACGTACGACTCGTACGGCGTGACCATGAAACAGGTGTGGGTGAACCGCTCGACCTGCTCGCGGACGGCGGCGACCACCCGCGGCGCCGCGTTGCCGACACTGGTCACCGCGATGCCGGAACCGAAGTCGATCCACTCCCGGCCGTCGACGTCGTGCAGGCTGCCACCGCCCGCGTGGTCCACGTAGGACGACACCATGGAGGTGACGCCCCGCGCGACGGCAGCGTGGCGGCGCTTGTGCAGCTCCTCGGAACCCATCGCTCAGCCCTCGAGACTGTGCATGACGTGCTTGATCCTGGTGTAGTCCTCCAGGCCGTACACGGAGAGGTCCTTGCCGTGCCCGGAGTGCTTGAAGCCGCCGTGCGGCATCTCCGCGACCAGCGGGATGTGGCAGTTGACCCAGACGCAG
The DNA here is from genome assembly GCF_040650095.1 of Actinoplanes sp. NPDC048791. NCBI lineage: Bacteria > Bacillati > Actinomycetota > Actinomycetes > Micromonosporales > Micromonosporaceae > Actinoplanes > Actinoplanes sp. NPDC048791. The sequence goes on from NZ_JBEZGQ010000586.1 coordinate 5,077, forward strand.
CCGAAGTCCAGCCGCCGGGTCATCCGCATCGCCCGGCCGTGGTCGCGGGTCCAGACCGACGAGGCCAGGCCGTACTCGACGCCGTTGGCCCAGGCCACCGCCTCGTCCTCGTCGGTGAAGCGCTGCACGGTGATGACCGGCCCGAACACCTCGTCCTGGATGATCTCGTCGGTCTGCCGCAGTCCGGAGACGACCGTGGGGGAGTAGAAGTAGCCGCGCTCGCCGACCCGGGCGCCGCCGGCCTCCAGGCTGGCGTGGTCGGGCAGCCGGTCGATGAAGCCGCCGACCCGGTCCAGCTGGCGGG
>NZ_JBEZGQ010000587.1:0-5379 GCF_040650095.1 Actinoplanes sp. NPDC048791
AGCAGGTCGGCGGCAAGGGTGTCCGCGGCGCGCCAGCGGTCGGGGAGCATGCCCAGCGGGATGTCGACGCCGATCACGGCCGCACCGGAGCTGCCCGCGACGATCTCGTACAGGGTGGACGCCAGCATCGCCCGGCCGAACGCGCCGTCGCGCAGCTCGACCCCCACCCAGCCCAGGGCGTACGCGTCGACGCCGATCACGTGGATGCTCATCGGCAGCTCAGCGGGGGAGGAGTTTCTCGATGGCGGCGATGAGCTCGCCGTCCTGGGGGTCGGTCTGGGGGCCGAACCGGGCGGCCACCGCACCGTCCGGGCCGACCAGGAACTTCTCGAAGTTCCACTGGATGTCCGGGCCGTCGCCGACCAGCTCGCGGTAGAGCGGGTGGCGGCCGGGCCCGTTCACGTCCACCTTCTCGGTGAGCGGGAACGTCACGCCGTAGTTCACCTGGCAGAAATCTTCGATCTCCGCGGCCGTGCCGGGCTCCTGGCCGCCGAACTGGTTGCACGGGACACCGAGGACGACCAGCCCCCGGTCCGCGTACGTGTCGGCGAGCGCCTGGAGTCCGGCGTACTGCGGGGTGAGGCCGCAGCGGGAGGCCACATTGACCACCAGGACGACGTGATCGCGGTAGCGATCCATATCGGCCGGTCCGCCCGAGAGTGTGTGGATGTCGACGGCAAAGATGGTCATGACGGCAGACTACGCGCTGTGCGCGAGCGAGTGCACGCCGTGGCGGCGTCCGGGGGAAAAGTTAAGGTCGCGCTTAATCAGCGATGACCTTCTTGACTCATGTTCATAGATGTGACTACCGTCTCTTCAACTTCCCTTTGGAAAGTTTCCTAACTGTTCTTGAGGAGACGCAGTGAAGAAATCCCTCCGCCGCGCCCTATGGGCCGGGGCCATCGTGGCGGTCGCGACCGCTGCGGTCCCCGTGGTCCAGGCCTCGGCCGCCGCCGCCTGTGCCCCCGCCTGGAGCGCCTCGGCGGTCTACGTCAAGGACAACTCCGTCTCGTACCAGTCGAAGAACTACACCGCGAAGTGGTGGACCACCAACGAGGTCCCGACCGCCAGCGGCGAGTGGGGCGTCTGGGCCGACAAGGGCGCCTGCAGTGGTGGGCCGACCACGCCCCCCACCACCCCGCCGACCACGCCCCCCACGACACCCCCGACGACTCCGCCCACCACGCCGCCGACGACCCCGCCGACCAATGGCCCGGCCGGCAAGGCTGTCGTGGGTTACTTCGCCGAGTGGGGCGTCTACGGCCGCAACTACCACGTCAAGAACCTGGTGACGAGCGGCTCGGCGGCCAAGCTGACCCACATCCTGTACGCCTTCGGCAACACCACCGGCGGCCAGTGCTCGATCGGTGACGCGTACGCCGACTACGACAAGGCCTACACCGCGGCCGACAGTGTGGACGGCGTCGCCGACACCTGGGACACCGGTGCGCTGCGCGGCTCGTTCAACCAGCTGCGCAAGCTCAAGAAGCTGTACCCGAACATCAAGGTGATCTGGTCGTTCGGCGGCTGGACCTGGTCCGGTGGCTTCACCCAGGCCGCCGCGAACCCGACCGGCTTCGCCAACTCCTGCTACAACCTGGTCAAGGACTCCCGCTGGTCGGACGTCTTCGACGGCATCGACGTCGACTGGGAGTACCCCAACGCCTGTGGCCTCACCTGTGACGCCAGCGGCCCGGACTCGTACAACAAGGTCGTCTCCGCCCTGCGCACCAAGTTCGGGCAGAACTTCCTGGTCACCTCGGCGATCTCGGCCGACGGCTCGAACGGCGGCAAGCTGGACGCCGCCGACTACGCGGCGGGCATCTCGAAGCTCAACTACGTCTTCCCGATGACCTACGACTACTTCGGCGCGTTCGCCCCGCAGGGCCCGACCGCCCCGCACTCGCCGCTGACCTCGTACTCCGGCATCCCGCAGCAGGGCTTCTGGTCCGACGCGGCGATCCAGAAGTTGAAGAGCAAGGGCGTGCCGTCCAACAAGATGCTGCTCGGCATCGGCTTCTACGGCCGCGGCTGGACCGGCGTCAGCCAGACCGCCCCGGGCGGTACGGCCACCGGTGCGGCGCCGGGCACCTACGAGGCCGGCATCGAGGACTACAAGGTCCTCAAGAACAGCTGCCCGGTCTCCGGCACGGTCGGCGGCACCGCGTACGCCAAGTGCGGCAGCAACTGGTGGAGCTACGACACCCCGAGCACCATCGCCGGCAAGATGACCTACGCGAAGCAGCAGGGTCTGGGCGGTGCGTTCTTCTGGGAGTTCTCCGGCGACACCAGCAACGGTGAGCTGATCACGGCCATCAAGAACGGCCTCAACTGATTTCTTCCTAGATCGTGGGGCGCCGGGACACCTCCCGGCGCCCCCTTTCGCTGCGCGGATTAGGCTTCTGACATGCGCCGAGAGTGGCACCAGCTCAGTCATCCCGGGGTCGGGACCACCGCCCTGCAGACATCCCGCCCGTCCACCGACTCCGCCGAGGACTCCGCCCTCGGGCTGGACAAGTGGCGGGAGCTCCCGCGCCTGCAGATGCCGCCGTGGGCCGACATGGACGAGGTCGCCTCGGTCTGCCGGGTTCTCGACACCGTCCCGTCGATCGTCGCGCCCTACGAGGTCGACCAGCTCCGGCACCGCCTCGCCGAGGTCTGCGAGGGCCGCGCCTTCCTGCTCCAGGGCGGCGACTGCGCCGAGACCTTCGCCGACAACACCGAGAGCCACCTGCTGGCCAACGCCCGCACGCTGCTGCAGATGGCGGTCGTGCTGACGTACGGCGCGTCGATGCCGGTGGTCAAGGTGGCCCGGGTCGCGGGGCAGTACACCAAGCCCCGGTCCTCGGCGACGGACTCGCTGGGGCTGCCGGCGTACCGCGGGGACCTGATCAACTCGCTGGACGCGAACGAGGCGGCCCGGGTGGCCGACCCGCAACGCATGATCCGGGCGTACGCGAACTCCGCCGCGGCGATGAACATGCTGCGGGCGTACCTGGCGGGCGGCCTGGCCGACCTGGCCGGCCTGCACGACTGGAACAAGGACTTCGTCCGGGCCTCGCCGGCCGGCGAGCGCTATGAGGCGATCGCCCGCGAGATCGACCGCACCCTGGACTTCATCCGCGCCTGCGGCATGACCGAGGACGAGGCGCTGCGCACGGTCAGCCTGTACTGCTCGCACGAGGCGCTGGCGCTGGAGTACGACCGCGCGCTGACCCGGGTCTCCGACGGCAAGGCGTACGGCCTGTCCGGGCACTTCCTGTGGATCGGCGAGCGCACCCGGCAGCTGGACCACGCGCACATCGACTTCATCAGCCGCATCGCCAACCCGATCGGCGTCAAGCTCGGCCCCGGCACCAGCCCGGAGACCGCCATCGAGCTGTGCGAGAAGCTCAACCCGGACAACATCCCGGGCCGGCTCACGCTGATCAGCCGGATGGGCAACGGCAAGGTCCGCGACGCGCTGCCGGCCATCGTGGAGAAGGTCAGCGCCACCGGGGCCAAGGTGGTGTGGCAGTGCGACCCGATGCACGGCAACACCCACGAGTCGTCCAACGGCTACAAGACCCGGCACTTCGACCGGGTCGTCGACGAGGTCCTCGGCTACTTCGAGGTGCACCGCGGCCTGGGCACCCACCCGGGCGGCATCCACATCGAGCTGACCGGTGAAGACGTCACCGAGTGCCTGGGCGGCGCGCAGGGCATCGAGGACCTCGACCTGCCGGACCGCTACGAGACCGCCTGCGACCCGCGGCTCAACACCCAGCAGAGCCTCGAGCTGGCCTTCCTGGTGGCGGAGATGCTGCGTGGCTGACCTGCGGTCCGACACGGTCACCCGGCCGACCGCGGCGATGCGCGAGGCCATGGCGACGGCGGCGGTGGGCGACGACGTCTTCGGCGACGACCCGACGGTCATCGCGCTGGAACGGCAGGTGGCCGAGCTGTTCGGGCACGAGGCGGCCCTGTTCGCCCCGTCCGGCACGATGGCCAACCAGATCGCCCTGCAACTCGTCGTCCCGCGCGGCGGCGAGCTGCTGGCCGGCGCCGACGCGCACGTGGTCACGTACGAGCAGGGGGCGGCGGCCGCGCTTGGGGGCATCTCCACCCGTACCTGGCCGTCGGTGGGCGCGGCGCTGGATCCGGAGCAGATCGAGGCGATGATCCGCCCGGACGGCTACCCGTCGGTGGCGACCCGGGCCATCGCCGTCGAGCAGACCCACAACCTCGGCGGCGGCACGGTGGTCCCGCTGGAGATCCTGCGCCGCCTGCGTACGGTGGCCGACGCGGCGGGCGTGGCCCTGCACTGCGACGGCGCCCGGATCTGGCACGCGCACGTCGCGGACGGCGTGCCGCTGGCGGCGTACGGGGAGCTCTTCGACACTCTGTCGGTCTGCCTGTCCAAGGGCCTGGGCGCGCCGGTCGGCTCGCTGGTCGTGGGCAGCGCGGCCCACATCGCGCAGGCCCGGGTGCTCCGCAAGCGGCTGGGCGGCGGCATGCGCCAGGTCGGCATCCTGGCGGCGGCCGGACAGCACGCGCTGGACCACCACCTGACCCGGCTGGCCGACGACCACGCGCGCGCCCGGCGGCTGGCCGAGGCCCTCGAGCCGCTCGGGGTGGTGCGGGCGGCGGAAGTACGGACCAACCTGGTGCTGCTGGACCTGACGAAGTCGGCCCTGGACGCGCCGTCGCTGGTGGCGGCGGCGGCCGAGCGGGGAGTGCTGATGGGGGCGATGCTGCCGCGTACGGCCCGCCTGGTGACCCACCTGGACCTGACCGACGACGACATCGACATGGCGATCACGGTGCTGCGGGAGCTGCTCCGATGACCCGCCGTGCCGCCGGCACCTTCACCACCGCCTTCGAGCCGCTGACCAGCGACGACGACTTCATCGGCCGGATGCGGGTGCGCAAGACGATCGCCGGCGACCTGACCGGCGAGGGGCTCGCGGAGATGATGTCCGTGGGCACCGCCGTCGAGGGATCGGCCGGCTACGTCGCGATCGACCGGATCACCGGCACCCTGGACGGGCGCGCGGGCAGCTTCGTGTTGCAGCACTTCGGCCTGATGGACCGCGGCGCCGGCACGCTGACCGTGCGCGTCGTCCCCGACTCGGGCACCGGCGAGCTCACCGGGCTGACCGGCTCGTTCGCCATCGTGAACGAGGGCGGCGTGCACTCGTACACGTTCGACTACGAGTTGCCCACCGGGTCGGCCAGCACCTGATCCACGACGTGGCGCCAGGCCGGGGCGGCGCCCGGCTCGGCCAGCATGATCAGCGCCTTCCACAGCGCCCATCCGCGGGCCCGTTGCCAGGTCTGCCGGTCGAGGCCGACCGCGTCGCGGAAGGCGGCGCGCTCGGCCCCTTCGAGGGTGTTCCA
>NZ_JBEZGQ010000588.1:0-5369 GCF_040650095.1 Actinoplanes sp. NPDC048791
CCCGGCCACCACGACCGCCGTCATGCCGCAGTCGCGGACGTCGTCGATGTATCCGGGGTCCACGCGGACCGCGAACGAGCCCTTGACGGCGGCCGCGGCCAGCGCGTCGAAGTCGAGCGCGGTGACGTCGTCGATGTCGGCCGCGGTGCGCACGCCGGGCAGCGGCACACCCGCGTAGGTGGCCACCCCCTCGGCCTGGCCCAGGCCGGGCACGACCTCGAAGTGCACGGCGGTCCGGGCGACGGCCTGGACCTCCTTGACGACGGCCTCGTGACCGAACGGGTCACCGGCGACCAGGTGCACCGCCGACAGGCCGGACTTGGCCGCGGAGAGCAGCACCTTGGCGACGTCGCCGGGTGCGCCCTCGGCGGGGCTGAACTGGGTGTCGCCCTTGGCTTCCGCCCGGATGGCCGCGAGCAGCGACTCGGGCACCCCACGGTCGTAGACGACCTGGTCGGCGTCGGCGAGGGTGTCGTGAGCCCGGCGGGTCAGCAGGCCGGGATCGCCGGGTCCGGCGCCGACGAAAGCGATACGCCCTGCGGACTTGCGGGCGGTGCGGGTGGTCATTCTGTGCTCCCCATCAGGGTGTCGGCGCCGTTGTCGAGGAGATCGGCGGCGAGCGCCTTGCCGATCTCCGCCGCGTCGGCGGGCGTTCCGGTGCGCGACAGCCGGACAGCTCGGGCCCCGTCCGGGCTGATCACCGCACCGCGCAGGTAGATCTCGTCGCCTTGCTCGCCTTCGGCGAGCTCGGCGTGTGCCGCGACCGGTGCGGAGCAACCGGCCTCGAGCGTGGCGAGCATCGCCCGTTCCGCCGTGACGGCGGCGCGGGACGGTGCATGATCGAGTGCGGCCAGCAGCTCGACCAGGTCTGCGTCGTCGGATCGGCACTCGATCGCCAGCGCACCCTGGGCGGGGGCGGGCAGCATGAGCATCGGGTCCAACGTCTCCGTGATCTCGGCGGCCCGGCCGAGACGCACCACGCCGGCCCGGGCCAGGACAACCGCGTCGAGGTCGGCCTCGGGACCGAGCACCCTCGCGATGCGGCTGTCGACATTGCCGCGGATCGGCGTGACCTGCAACTGTAGGCCCAAAGCATGCAGTTGCGCGATTCGGCGCACCGCGCCCGTGCCGATCATGGCGCCCGGCGCCAGCTCCGCGAGGGTCTTGTTGTCCCGGGCGATGAGCGCGTCACGCGGATCCTCACGCTGCGGGATGGCCGCGATGTGCAGACCCGGGTGCTGGCCCGTGGGCAGGTCCTTGTACGAGTGGACGGCGAAGTCGATCTCCTTCGCCATGAGCGCGTCGCGCAGCGCGGAGACGAACACCCCGACGCCGAGCTGGGCGACCGGCGCGGCGGAACGATCACCGGCTGTGACGATGCGCACGAGCTCGACCGGGCGGCCGGTCGCGGCCGTCAGCGAGTCGGCGACCAGCTGGGACTGGGCGAGCGCGAGGGCGCTGCCCCGGGTGCCGAGGCGCAGCGGTGTGCTCACGCTTGTCCTCCGATCTCGGGTACGGCGTCGGCCTTGGTGGCGTGCGGGACGTCGAGGTCGAACAGCTCCCGCAGCAGGGCCGCGTACTGGTCGCCGCCGGGCTCGGCGGCGAGCTGACGGACCCGTACGGTCGGCGAGTGCAGCAGCTGCTGGACGACCCGGTGCAGGGTACGGGAAACGTCGGCCCGCTGCTCCTCGGTGAATTCCGGCCGGCGCGCGGAGAGCTTGCGCAGCTCGGCGCTGACCACGTCGTCGGCGCGGGTGCGCAGGGCGGCCACGGTCGGTGCCACCTCGGCCCCGCGCAGCCAGGCGAGGAAGTGCTCGACCTCGGCGGCGACGATCTGCTCGACCGCGGCGGTCTCGGCGGCGGCCGGCAGGGTGCGCCGGCTCGTGGCCAGGCTGTCGATGTCGACCACGGTGACGCCGGGCAGCGCGCCGACCTCGGGGGCCACGTCGCGCGGCACGGCCAGGTCGAGCACCACCAGCGGCTTCTCCCGGCCGGCCAGGGTCGCGGCGGTCAGCACCGGCTCGGTGGACGCGGTGGCGCAGACCACGATGTCGGCCGCGGCGATGGCCTGCTCGAGCGCGTCGAAGGGGACCGCGGTGGCGCCGTACGCCTCGGCGAGCCGGTCGGCCCGGGCCGCGCCGCGGTTGGTGATCCGCAGCGGTCCGACACCGGAACGGGTCAGCGTCGCCACGGAGAGCGCGCCCATCGCACCGGCCCCGACCACCAGGCCGGTGCGCCCGGTCAGGTCGCCACCGAGGGTCGCGGCGGCCACGTCGAGGGCGGCGGTGACGACACTCTGCCCGGCCCGGTCGATGCCGGTCTCGGCGTGCGCCCGCTTGCCGACGCGCAGCGCCTGCTGCATCAGCTCGTGCAGCAGCCGGCCGGCGGTGTCCGTCTCGGTGGCCGCGTGGTACGCGTCGCGGAGCTGGCCGAGGATCTGCGCCTCGCCCACGACCATCGAGTCGAGGCCGGCCGAGACCCGGAACGAGTGGCGCACGGCCGCCTCGTCGTAGTGCACGTAGAGGTGGGCGGCGAGGTCCTTGGCGCCGATGCCGGACTGCTCGGCGAGCACGTTGCAGACGTCACCGAGGCCGCCGTGGAAGCCGGAGACGGCCGCGTAGATCTCGACGCGGTTGCAGGTGGACAGGACCACGGCCTCGCCGACATACGGCTGCGCGACGAGCTTCTGCAGCACGGCCGGGATGTCGGAGCGGGCGATGACCAGGCGTTCGAGGGTGTCGATCCCGGCCGTCCGGTGGGACGCGCCGACACTGAGCAGATTCACGACCCGACCGCCTCCTGGTTGCCCGCCTCCGGTGAGCGCCCGCCGGGGATCGCCGTCAGCGACGCCTTGCGGTGCTCGTGGAAGGAGAGGATCTGCAGTTCGATGGCGAGATCGACCTTGCGCACGTCGACGCCCGCCGGGACGGACAGCACGCAGGGCGCGAAGTTGAGGATGCTGGTGACCCCCGCAGCCACCAGATCGTCGGCGACGGCCTGCGCGGCGCCTGCCGGGGTGGCGATCACGCCGATGGTGATGCCCTCCTCGACGACGGCCTGGCCGAGCTCGTCGATGTGCCGCACAGTCAGCCCGTTGAGCGGCTTGCCGACCTGCTCGGCGTCGGCGTCGAACAGGGCCACTATGCGGAACCCGCGGCTGGCGAACCCGTCGTAACCGGCCAGCGCGTGGCCGAGGTTACCGACGCCGACGAGCGCCACGGCGCGGCGCTGGTCGAGACCGAGGATGTACTCGATCTGGTCGATGAGCAGGGCGACGTCGTAGCCGACGCCGCGGGTGCCGTACGACCCCAGGTGGGAGAGGTCCTTGCGCAGCTTGGCCGAATTGACCCCCGCCGCCGCGGCGAGGCCTTCGCTGGAGACCGTTTCGGAACCGGTCTCGGCGAGGTTGTGCAGGGCGCGAAGGTATTCCGGTAGCCGCGCGATCGTCGCCTCCGGAAGATCCGGGAAGGCCGGGACTGCGCCGGTGGTGGCCGGCGTGCTTCCTTGACGCTGCTGACTCATCTGACTCCGTGCCGACGAGGCGAACCTACGGTGAGCCCTGCTGCAGGTCCTGGACCGGTGACGCCTGCTGGGACCGGCTGTGATAGCGGGGCTCGTCGGAGTCACAGAGTAGGCGCTTGTGAAGGCGTGCACAAATCGCGATCTTGATAGCGGAACTGGACAAAGATCGAGTCGGCGTGTTATCCGCCGGCCCTCTGCCGAGTATTACCGCTCGCCACCCTGGTATGCCAATGACGTCGACATTCCGACGACGAGTATCACAGCGTCTGCGCGAGACGCACCGCATCGACCAGGGTGTCCGTCACCGGACGGCCGCTGGCCCGCAGCCGGGCCGGCTCGGTGAAGCCGCCGGTGTAGAGCACGCACGCGGCGCCGACGGACTCGGCCGCCTCGGCGTCGTCCAGCGAGTCGCCGATCAGCACCACCTGCCCGCCGGGGATGCCCAGCTCGGCCAGGTGCCGCGCGAGGTGGCCGGCCTTGAGCCCGCCGTCGACCTCGGTGGGCCGCCCGTCGATGCGGGTGAACATGCCGGCCAGGCCGTAGGTCTGCACCGCGGGCACCAGCTCGTCGTGGAACCACATGCTCAACAGCGACTGGCTGCCCGGCCAGGCCTTGATCGCGGCCTCGGCGTCGGCGGCCAGCGAGGTGGTGGTCAGCCCGACCCGGTACGCCTGGTGGAAGATCCGGTCGAGCTCCTCGAACTCCTCGGCGTCGACCGCCCGGCCGAGGATCTCGGCGTAGAACTCGGCGACCGGGCGGCGGAAGCGCTGCCGGTGCTCGTCGGCGTCGACGCTGCGCCCGCCGACGGCCTGAAAGGTGTGATTGGTCGAGGAGACGACCAGCGACAGGTCGTCGAGCAGGGTGCCGTTCCAGTCCCAGACAAGGTGAGTTCGAGCCACCGCGCGAGATTACAGGCGGGGGGCACCCGCTGGTCTACCCAAATCCCGCAACAGGCGATCTTCCTCGACGCGCCAGTAGCCGTGCTCCTGGCCGTCCAGCAGCACCACCGGCACCCGGTCGCCGTAGTCGCGTTCCAGCTCCACCGAGTCGGCGATCTCGACCCGGGTCCACTGCCCGGGGGCGATGCGGTCCAGGGTCTGCTCGGCCACCTCGCACAGGTGGCAGCCGTCCCGGCTGATCAGAGTGATCCGGGTCATCGCAGTGCTCCCTTGCGTACTTTGCCGATGGCCGAGTGCGGCAGCTCGGTGACCAGCTCGATGCCGGCCGGCAGCTTGAACCGGGCCAGCTGGGCGGCGCAGTAGACCTGCAGCTCGGCGGGGGTGGGCGGGGGGTCGAGGGCGGGCACGACGTAGGCGTACGGGGCCTGCCCGGTCAGCTGGTCGGAGATGGCGATCACCGCCGCCTCGGCCACGCCCGGGTGCGCGTCGAGCACCCGTTCGATCTCGGCCGGGTAGACGTTGAAGCCGTTGACCAGGATCAGCTCGCCGATCCGGTCGACCAGCACCAGGTCACCGTCGGCGTCGGCGTACGCGATGTCGCCGGTGCCCCACCAGCCGTCGGCGTCCGGGCCGTCGTGAGCGTCCGGCCAGTACCCGGAGAAGAGGTTCGCGCCGCGCACCACGATCTCCCCCGGGTCGGTGCCCGCGCTGACCTCCAGGTCGAGATCCAGCTCGGCGTCCTCCTGGACGTCCGCGACGAGCCCGTCGCGCCACAGCACCTCACCGTCGGCCGTGCGCAGCAGCAGAGACACCCCGGGCAGCGGGCGGCCGATCGAGCCGGTCTTCTCCCGGTGACTGACCGCGGTCGTGGTGAGCACCGGGGCGGCTTCGGTCAGGCCGTACCCGACCAGCACGGTCTTGCCGGTCGCGGCCGTGAAGGCGGCCGCG
>NZ_JBEZGQ010000589.1:0-5367 GCF_040650095.1 Actinoplanes sp. NPDC048791
CCCGCGGCTCCAACGAGGACCCCGCCTCCGCCCAGCTGATCAAGAACTTCGGCACCGGCAGCGGCCAGAACCCGGCCATCCGCATCCTCGGCGCGCTCACTCCCGAGAGCGTCACCCCCGCCGCCCGGGCCGCCACCCCGGAGGACGACGGGTCGATCCCGCTCGCCGGGGCCACCGGCATCGGCGCCGCCCGCCGGGCGATCGTCACCACCGCCGCCATCGGTGACGGCCCGCACGGCTCCGCCGGTACGGGCACCAACGACTTCGACTTCTACTCGCTGCAGGCCACCGCCGGACAGGTGGTGACCGTGCAGACGGCCACCCCGACGGGCGCGCTGGACACGCTGGTGGCGCTGTACACGCCGGACGGCACGATCGTGGCCAGCAACGACGACGCGGCCGGCTCCTTCGACAGCCTGCTGCAGTACAAGGTCCCGGCCACGGGCACCTACTACGCGGTCGTCGCGGCGTACAGCGGGCTGCCGGCCGATCCGTTCGATCCGGCCAGCGGGGACGGCGGGGCCAGCGAGGGCCCGTACACCGTGACCATCTCGGCGGCCTCGGACGACCAGGACTTCTTCGCGATCAAGCTCAAGGCCGGTGACGTGCTCGGCGCCTCGGCCAAGGGCGCGCCGGCGTACCTGACGGTCTACGACACCAACCCGCGCGAGGTGCACGGGTCGGACCAGGACGCCACCTACATCTACCCGCCGTCCTCGCCGCTGCCCGGTGGCGGCAACGCGGCCACCGACTACGTGGCGACCAAGGCCGGTTGGCACTACGTGGGCGTGGCCCGGGGTTCCGGCAGCTACGACATCACCGTCGAGGCTTACCGGCCGGTCCTGCAGGGGGCCAAGCCCGTGCAGACGCTGTTCCTGGACTTCGACGGGGCCCGGGTCAACACCGGTGTCTTCGGCGGCACCGGGAACGTGACGCTCAGCCCGTTCTCCGCGTTCCTCGCCAAGTGGGGCATCCCGCGCGTGCAGGAGGACGAGGTGATCGACGCGGTGGTCGCGAGCGTCACCGAGAACATCAAGCAGGATCTGATCGCCAGCGGTCTCAACAGCAAGTTCCGGGTGAAGATCCTGAACAGCAAGGACCACGCGGACCCGTGGGGCCAGGCGAACGTGAGCCGCATCGTGGTCGGCGGCACGATCGACGAGTCCGGGGTCGAGACCATCGGCATCGCGCAGAGCATCGACCCGGGCAACTTCGAGACCGAGGAGACCGCCCTGGTGCTGCAGGACGTGCTCAGTGACCCGGCCGGTGGGCCGGCCTCGCTGAACACGTACCTGACCCCGGCCAGCGACCGGGTGGCCTTCGTCGGCCAGGCGGTGGGCAACGTGACCGCGCACGAGGCGGGTCACTTCTTCGGTGACTGGCACACCGACAACGCCGACGAGACGGCCAACCTGATGGACTCGGGTGGCGCCAACTTCGACGTGCTCTTCGGCGTCGGCCCGGACGGCGTCGGCGGTACGGCTGACGACGCGGATGTCGACTTCGGCGACAGCCAGTTCAGCCCGGCGGAAGGCTTCGTCGGCACGGAGGACACGCTGGGCCGGATCGTCTTCGGTCTGACCAGCTGACCCTCGGACACGGCAGGGGCGTCCCGGGCATCCGGGGCGCCCCTCTCGCTGCCGGGGTCAGTCCTTCATGGCGGTCTCGACGTCGGCGTGCAGCGACAGATAGTCGATCAGGCCGAGGGTGTCGAGCAGCCGCCGCAGGAAACCGGAGGGTGCCGCGAGCCGGACCCAGCCACCGCGTTCCATCGCGCGGCCGTGCGCCGTCACCAGGACGCCGACGCCCATGGAATCGCAGAAGTCGAGTCCCGACAGGTCGACGATGATCCGAGGGCTGGGACGTTCCACGAGGCGGCTGAGGTTGGCCTTCAGCGACGGCGCGGTGTCGATGTCCAGGGAGCCGCGCAATGTCAGAACGGCCGTGTTGGGCGGGTGGTGCGCGACCGAGACCTGCATGGCGGTGTCGCTTTCGTCGGGGGCGGGCAGGGGTCAGTCAGGTCAGTCAGGGGTCGTGGCGGACAGGACAGGTGGGTGTCTCCACCCTAGGCGAGGACGCGCTCGGCGGCAGACTCAGCCCGGAGTACGTTGATCACGTGAGCATCGACAAGGGTGACGTCGCCCCGGACTTCGAACTACCCGACCAGCACGGCACCGCGCGGCGGCTGAGCACCTTGCTCGCCGACGGCCCGGTCGTGCTGTTCTTCTATCCGGCCGCGATGACCAGCGGCTGCACGGCCGAGGCCTGCAACTTCCGGGACCTGGGCGCCGAGTATGCCGCGGCCGGCGCGCAGCGGGTCGGTATCAGCCGGGACAAAGTGGACAAGCAGCGGCAGTTCGCCGAGCTGCACGGCTTCGACTACCCGCTGCTCTCGGACCCGGAGAACAGCGCGGCCGAGGCGTACGGGATCAAGCGCCGGCTGCCGCTCGGCCCGCTGAGCGTCAAGCGGGTGACCTTCGTGATCGACACCGACCGCACCGTGCTCGACGTCATCCACAGCGAGCGCGACATGAACGAGCACGCCGACCGGGCCCTCGACGTGGTGAAGGCCCGATCGGCGCGGTAACTCGTCAGACCGCGTTGCGCCACTTGCGGCCGCTGCGGCCGATCAGGCGGTCGGCGTCCGTCGGGCCCCACGAGGCGGCCTCGTAGGTCGGGATCGGCGACATGTCGTTCTTCCAGTGCTCGATGATCGGGTCGACGATCCGCCAGCACTGCTCGACCTCGTCGGTGCGGATGAACAGCGTGGGGTCGCCGAGCAGGGCGTCGAGCAGCAACCGCTCGTAGGCCTCCGGCGACTCCTCGCGGAACGTCTGCTCGTACGAGAAGTCCATGCTGGCCGTGCGCACCCGGAACGAGTGGCCCGGGACCTTGGCGCCGAAGCGCAGCGAGATGCCCTCGTTGGGCTGGATCCGCAGGATCAGCGCGTCCGCGTCCAGCTCGGTGAGCTGGTTGGTCGGGATCGGCAGGTGCGGCGGCCGCTGGAACTGCAGGGCGACCTCGGTCACCCGGGCGGGCAGCCGCTTACCGGTACGCACGTAGAACGGCACCCCGGCCCAGCGCCAGTTGTCGACGTTGAGCCGCATGGCCGCGTACGTCTCCGTGCGCGACAGCGGGTCGACGCCGACCTCGTCGCGGTAGCCGGCCATCAGGTCGTCGCGGGTGCCGCCGCGGGTGTACTGGCCGCGGACCGCCAGGTCGGCGATGTCGCGGTCGGTGGGCAGCCGGATCGCCTGGAGCAGCTTGACCTTCTCGTTGCGCAGCCCCTCGGCGTCGAACGAGGCCGGCGGCTCCATCAGCGCCAGGGCCAGCACCTGGAGCACGTGGTTCTGCACGATGTCGCGCATCGCGCCGGCGTGTTCGTAGAAGCCGCCGCGGGTGCCGACGCCGAGGGTCTCGGCCACGGTGATCTGCACGTGGTCGACCCACGAGCGGTTCCAGATGGGCTGGAAGATCGCGTTGGCGAAGCGCAGCGCGAGCACGTTCTGGACGGTGTCCTTGCCCAGGTAGTGGTCGATGCGGAAGACCTGGGGCTCGTCGAACGCGGCGTGCACGATGCCGTCGAGCTCGTGCGCGGTGCGCAGGTCGTTGCCGTACGGCTTCTCGATGACGAGCCGGGCGAACGAGCCCTCGCGCGCGTGGTTGAGCCCGGCGCCGGCCAGCCCGTTGATCACCGGCTGGAACGCCTCGGCGGGCGTCGAGAGGTAGAAGATCCGGTTGCCCGCGGTGCCACGGGTGGCGTCGAGCTCGTCGAGCACCTCGGCCAGCCGCTTGTAGGTCTCCGGGTTGTCGTAGCCGCCGGAGACGTAGCGGATGCCGCCGCCCTGCAGCTGCGGCTTGTCGGCGAGGCTGCGGCCACCGAGCGCGCTCTCGGCGAACTGGTGGTCCTCCATGGCCGTGCGGGCGACGCCGACCAGGGCGAACTCGCCGGGCAGCCGGTTGTGCCGGGCCAGGCTCTCCACGGCCGGCAGCAGCTTGCGCCGGGTGAGGTCGCCGGACGCGCCGAAGATCACCAGAGTGGCGGGCGGGGCGTTGCGGTCCTGTGCGAGCTGGGGAACGGTGTCCATCGTCAGGTCTTCCTCCGACCGCGTACGTGAGCTTCCGTGAGAACTTTACGCAGCGCGGGCTCCCACCGGATCAAACCGGTACGCCGATGCGACCAGGCCCATAGCCGCAAAAGTGGCAAACTGGAGAGTAAGGTGCCAATCGGCAGAGGGAGATTGCTCGTGAAGTACCGGCTCGTGACCCGCAGCGACTTCGACGGGTTGGTCTGCGCCGTCCTGCTGCGTGTGCTCGACATGATCGACGAGATCACCTTCGTGCACCCGAAGGACGTGCAGGACGGCGTGGTCGACATCACTGAGCGTGACATCTTGACCAACCTGCCGTTCGCTCCGGGCGCTCACATGGTGTTCGACCACCACCATTCGGAGACGCTGCGTAACAAGGGCGACCGGTCGAACCACGTCATCGACCCGGACGCGCCGTCGGCCGCCCGGGTGATCTACGACTACTTCGGCGGCGCGGAACGCTTCCCGGAGATCTCCGACGAGCTGATGCGCGCCGTCGACCAGGCGGATTCGGCCGATTACGCGCTGGACGACATCCTCGACCCGCAGGGCTGGACGCTGCTCAACTTCCTGATGGACAGCCGCACCGGGCTGGGCCGCTTCCGGGAGTTCCGGATCTCGAACTACCAGCTGATGATGCTGCTGATCGACGCCTGCCTGCAGCTGCAGACGGCCGACGAGATCCTCGAGCTGCCGGATCTCCGCGAGCGCGTCGAGCTCTACCGCGACTGCTCGGCGATGTTCGTGGAGCAGCTGCGCCGGGTCAGCCACGTCGACGGCGACGTGGTGGTGGTCGACCTGCGCGAGGAGGAGACGATCCACGCGGGCAACCGCTTCATGGTCTACGCCCTCTACCCGGAGTCCCGCGTCTCGATCCACATCATCTGGGGCCGCCAGAAACTCAACACCGTCTTCGCGTGCGGCAAATCGATCCTCGACCGCACCTCCCCGGTGGACATCGGCGAAGTAATGCTCCGCTACGGCGGCGGCGGCCACCAAGCCGCCGGAACCTGCCAGATCCCCCACGAAGACTCAGAACGAGTACTCCAAGAAATCATCCAGGCCCTGAAGACCCCACGCCCAGTCAAGGTTTGACGGGGTAACCGCCACCAAAGTCGGATTTGCGCCGTCGGTGTCGAGGGCGCCGAAAATGACCAGGCGCCCTTTGCCGTAGTCATTTTCGGTGGCCTCGACACCGACCTCGTGGGCGCAAATCCCGCCGAGCCGATGGCGAGGCCTTTTAATAGAGCGGGGCGGGAAGCCGAACCTTCCCGCC
>NZ_JBEZGQ010000590.1:0-5360 GCF_040650095.1 Actinoplanes sp. NPDC048791
CGGGCGACCAGCACGACGCGGGCGCCGGCGCCGCCCAGCGCGCCGGCCATGGCCCGGCCGATCCCCGAACTGCCGCCGGTCACGACTGCGGTCCGGCCGGTCAGACCGAAAAGCTCAGACAGGTACGCAGACATGCGGGCACCCTAATATCCGAAGGATGGCGTTCACCGAGGCATTTCCCGTCATCACCGTGGCCGACCTGCCCGCCGCCGTCGCTTTCTACACCGACGGGCTGGGCTTCACCGAGCAGTACCGCTTCCCGGCCGAGGGTGAGCCGGTCTTCGTGACCCTGCGCCTCGGCCGGAGCGAGCTGGGCATCGGCGCCGACGCGACCGCCGGCCACGAGCTGTGTGTCTATGCCGACGACTGCGACGAGGCCGTCGCCCGGCTGCGTGCGGCCGGCGCCGAGATCCTGGCCGAGCCGGCCGACCAGCCCTGGGGCGAACGACTGGCCCGCGCCGTCGATCCCGGCGGCCACAAGCTGATGATCCTGTCGAAGCTCTAGGCGAACAGGGCGGCGTGCACCGTCCGCCAGATGTCCTCGTTGGCCGCCACCAGCAGGCCGCGCTCCGAGTCGGTCGGCCGGTACGCCGAGCCGTCGAGGTGCAGCACCGTGCCACCGGCCTCGCGCACGATCAGCGACCCCGGCACGTGGTCCCAGGGCAGGATCCGCCAGAAGGTGGCGAACTGCTGCTCGTCGGAGACGACGGCCGGATACTCGTAGCCGGCGCAGTGGTGGCCGCCGGTCACCGTGCCCAGCGTGGCGATCCGCTGCTCGATCCGCTCGCGCAGGTCGTCGGGGAAGTAGTTGCGCGACAACGAACCGGTCAGCCCGGCCGCACCCGGATCGTCGGTGCGGGTCTTGACCCGCAGCCCGTCGATGAACGTGCCGCTGCCCGCCTCCGCGACCGTCATCCGGTCGGCGACCACGTCGAGGATCCAGGACGCGGCCGGCTCCCCGTCCCGCAGCAACGCGACCATCACGGCGAACGGCGTCTTGCCGGCCGCGAAGTTGTTGGTGCCGTCGACCGGGTCGACGATCCAGACCGCGCCCGAGTCACCGACGCGGCCCAGCACGCCCGGGTCGGCCGCCACCGCTTCCTCACCGACGACCTGCGAGCCGGGCAGCAGCGCGGTCAGGCCGGCGGTCAGCGCCCGCTCCGACTCCTGGTCGGCGATGGTGACCAGGTCGCCGGGCGACTTCTGCTGGATCTCGGAGTCGCTCAGATGCCGCCACCGGGGCAGCACGATGGTCTGCGCCACCTCCCGGACCAGGGTGGTGACCTCGTCGATCAGGTCGTCACGCACGCGGCGGCAACTTCACGACGCTGACGAAGAACTCGTCGATCTGCCGGATCACCGAGATGAACCGGTCGAAGTCGACCGGCTTGGTGACGTAGGCGTTGGCGTGCAACTGGTAGCTGCGCAGGATGTCCTCGTCGGCGGCCGAGGTGGTCAGCACCACCACCGGGATGCGGCAGAGGTCGTCGTCCTTCTTGATCTCCTCGAGCACCTCCCGGCCGTCGCGGCGGGGCAGGTTCAGATCGAGCAGGATCAGGTCGGGCCGCAGCGCACCCTCGTACGCGCCCTCGCGGCGCAGGTAGGCCAGCGCCTCGGCGCCGTCGGACACCACGGTCAGCCGGTTGCGGACCTTGTGCTCCTCGAACGCCTCCTGCGTCATGAGCACGTCGCCCGGGTCGTCCTCGACGAGCAGCACCTCGATGGGTGTGCCGTCCTGCCGCACCGCACCCGTCATGCCGAGCCTCCTTCAGCACGTTCCGGCGTCATGCCGCGACCTCATCCTGTTTCCGGGGTTCCGCCACCGGCACCCCGGCGAGCAGCGGCAACGTGAAGTAGATCGACGTGCCCTCGGTCACCTCGAGGTCGAGCCAGATCCGTCCGCCATGGTATTCGACGATCTTCTTGACGATGGCCAGCCCGATGCCGGTGCCCTCGTACGCGTCCCGCGCGTGCAGCCGCTGGAAGATGACGAAGACCTTGTCGGCGAACTCGGGCTCGATGCCGATCCCGTTGTCCCGGACGTTGATCTGCCACTCCTCCTCCAGCCGCTCGGCCGTGACCCGGATCACCGGGGCGACGTCCGGGCGGCGGAACTTCAGCGAGTTGCCGACCAGGTTGACGAAGAGCGTGGTGAGCAGCGGCTCCTCGCCCTCCACGGTGGGCAGGTCGGCCCAGGTGATCTCGGCGTCGTCCCCGGCCCGGGCCTCCAGCTGCGACTTCACCTCGGTCAGCACCCGGTCCAGGTCCACGTCGGTGAAGCCCGCGGTGAGCCGGCCGATCCGGGAGAACGCCAGCAGGTCGTTGATCAGGCGCTGCATCCGCTGAGCGCCGTCGACCGCGAAGGCGATGTACTGGTCCGCGCGCTCGTCCATCTGGCCCGCGTAGCGGCGCTGGAGCAACTGGCAGAAGCTGGCCACCTTGCGCAGCGGCTCCTGCAGGTCGTGCGAGGCCACGTAGGCGAACTGCTCGAGGTCGCGGTTGGACCGGGTCAGCTCCTCCGCCTGCTGCTTGAGCTGGTCGTTGACCCATTCGATCTGCTCGCGGGCCTCGCGCACCTCGGTCAGCTCGCTGGCGATCTGCCGGCGCATCCCGTCCACGTCGGCGGCCAGGGTGCGCAGCTCGGGGGATCCGCTGCTGGTGATCTGCTTGTCGTAGTCGCCGCGGGCCACCTCGCGGACCTGCTCGGCCAGCTCGGTCACCGGCCGGCTGACCAGGCGGTCGAGCAGCAGGAAGAGCACCGCTCCGGCCAGGATGACGACCACCGCCGCGAAGATCTCCAGCGCCACCAGCACGGTGCCGGTGCGCTTGGCCGCCTCGGCCGCATCGGTGCGGACCACGAAGATGGCTCTCTGCAACTCGGAGATCGCCGCTCGCAGCGCGTCGAACCGCGCGGTGTCGGCCGCGTCGACCAGCGCTTGGCCGGCTTCCGGCCCGCGGGCACGAACGGTGTCGATCACCGGCACCGCGACGGCGGTCCGCCACTCGTCGGCCCGCTGTTGCACTGCCAGCAGCGAGGCTCGGACGCCGGGGTCACCGTTGACGTCGCCGTTGAGCCGGTTGATCTCGGCCAGCAGCTTGCTCTGCGCCGCGAGACCCTCGTTGTAGGGCTTGAGGCTGTCCTCGTCACCGCTGATCGCGTAACCACGGATGCCGGTCTCCTGGTTGACCGCGGCGGTGTTGAGGCTCTCGCCCGAGGAGCGCATCGGGCCGGTCTTGTTCAGGATGGTGTCGATGTGCTCGTTGCTGTTGGCGGCGGTGATCGCGGCGAAGACGCCCAGGATGGTGAGCAGCAGCGCGACGGTCATCGACAGGGCCACCACCCTGCGGCGCAGTGTCCAGGTGCGCAGGTCGAGCAGGCTCATCGGCCGCCGCCCCGGGAGATCAGCAGCATCGCCACGTCGTCGGCGAGGGGGCCACCGTTGCCCTGCTCGGCCCGGCCGACCAGCCAGGCCGGGAGGGCCGCCAGCGGCACCTGGGTGGCGGCCGGCTCGGCGAGCACGCCGCACAGCCCGTCCACGTCGAGACGTTCGTTGCCCACGCCGGTGTGCCCCTCGATCAGTCCGTCGGTGTACATGAGCAGAGACCAGTCGTCGCCGGAGAGCTCCACGTCGGTCGCGGGCGTGGGGGTCGGCTTGACGCCCAGCACGATGCCGCGGCGCGCGGCCACCGGCTCGGCCCGGCCGTCCTTGAGCAGCACCGGTGGCGGATGTCCGGCCAGCCGCACGGTGGCCCGGTTGGCGCTCAGGTCGAGGACCACCGACGCGACCGTGGCGAAGACCTCACGGGCCCGCCGCTCGCTCATCAGCACCTGCTCCAGCGCGCCCAGGATCTGGTCCTCCGGCACCCCGCCGAGCACCAGCGCCCGCCACGCCACCCGGAGCTCGACGCCGAGGGCGGCCTCGTCCACGCTGTGCCCGCAGACGTCACCGACGATGACGTGCAGGCGGTCGGGACCGACCTGCACCACGTCGAAGAAGTCGCCGCCGAGCAGGCCCATCGCCCGCCCGGAGCGGTAGAACGTGTGCACCGCGACCTCGGTGGTCTGCATCAGCGGCTGGGGCAGCAGGCCTCGTTCGAGCCGGGCCGACTCGGCCTGACGAAGCTCCACCTCGCGCAGCCGCTGGGTGTTCTCGTCGGCGCGCTTGCGCTCGACCGCGTACCGCAGGGCGCGGACCAGCAGGACGCCGTCGACCTGGCCCTTGACCAGGTAGTCCTGGGCGCCCTCGGCGACCGCCGCGACCCCCAGGTGCTCGTCGGAGCGCCCGGTCAGCACGCAGACCGCGGCGCTGCCGGCCACGGCGAGCAGCTTGCGCAGGCCGTCGATGCCCTCGGCGTCGGGCAGCCCCAGGTCCAGCAGGACGCACTGCACGCCGCGCATCATCGGCCGGGCCTCGCGCAGGCTGGTCGCCACCCGCAGGTCGAACAGCGCACCGGCCTCGGCGAGCAGCTCCTTGACGAGGAAGGCGTCGCCCTCGTCGTCCTCGACCAGCAGGATGCGCAGCCGTTCGGGGGCTTTCAACGCCGCCGGCGGCACTGTGAGAGCGCGTTCGCTCACCACGCCACCCCGCACGACGGGGTGCGCGCAACGGCGGCTCCGGCGCGGTGGGAACGCTTGATGGCTCGACTCCTTCGGGCGTGACCCGCTGATAGTCCACCACCGGCTGCGGACGCACAACACCGGACACCCACGGCAGCGGCGCGGCTCACGCCGGTGGCCCGTACGACGGGTCCTCGGCCACCCGGCGGGCGTGCTCGGCGATCACCTGGCCCAGGATCCCGTGCAGCCGGCCACAGTCGCCGCAGTGCAGGTTCTCGTCGAGGCGGCGGCTGCCGCAGCCGGTGCAGGTGCCCCGGTCGGCGGGATCCCGGTACGCCTCCAGGGCCCGGCACATCGCCCGCACGACATGGTCGCTGACCTGGAACGTCGCCTCCCCGAGCGCGGTACGCAGACCGAGCACGGCGGCGGGACCGGCCTCGGGCGCCGGGTCGTAGCAGGCGACCCGGTCGATGAACTCGGCGAACACGGCAGGGGGGTCGAGCGGGGCGGTCACCGCACAAAGTTATGTCACCGCCTCGAAAGATCCACGGGGTACCCGGGCGGGGCCGCAGCGGCTTAGATGGCATCCGACACCGTCGTCGAGGAGGTCCACGTGGGCGTACCCCGGATCGAGGCCGCGTCCCGGGCCCTGACCCGCCCCACCCACCGGGCGGCGGCAGCGCTGCTCGCGGTCGTGTTGCTGCTGGTCGTCGCGGTGGGGGCGCTGCAATCCGTGCGGGCGCCCGCGGCCCGGGGCATCGATGCTCCCGCCACCGAGTTCAGCGCCGGGCGCGCGTTCCAG
>NZ_JBEZGQ010000591.1:0-5357 GCF_040650095.1 Actinoplanes sp. NPDC048791
AGACCCTGACCCGGATCTCAGGGTCTTCTCGGGGCCGCCTCAGTGGGAGGACTGATGGTGCCCGGGTGCCGGCGCCGCCTAGCGTCACAGGCATGACCCCGACTCTCGCCCGGCGCGCCGGCGCCGTCACCCTGATCGCCGCGACCGCGGCCGCCCTGGCCGGCTGCGGCGGAGGGATCGGCGCCCGGCTGACCTACGACGACACCGAGAAGGTGAAGGTCTCCGAGATCGTCCTGACGGGCGGCAGCGGGGACGTCACCGTGACCACGGCGGCGATCGCCGACACCCGGATCAAGCGCATCGTGCGCAGCGACGGCTCCGACGACCCGCAGGGCTCGTACCAGCTGTCCGGCACGGTGCTGACCCTGGACACCAACTGCGGGCCGAACTGCCAGGTCTCGTACGAGATCCAGGCCCCGACCGGGGTGTCCGTACGCGGCAAGCTCGGCTCCGGCGACCTCACGCTCAGCGACATCGGCTCGGCGGACGTCACGGTGGGCTCCGGCGGCGCCGCCATCGACCGGGCCAGCGGCACGGTGTCGCTGAAGGCCGGCTCGGGCGACATCCTGGCCAACGACCTGCTGGGCGAGACGACGCTGGTCACCGGCTCGGGCGACGTCGAGGCCCACGGCCTCGGCGGCGGCAAGGCGGTCCGGGCCCAGACCGGCTCCGGCGACGTCACGGTCGAGGTCACGAAGGTGGCCTCGGTGACCGCGCGCACCGGCAGCGGCAACATCGAGCTGATGGTGCCGGACGGCGCCTACCAGGTGAAGACCCGCACCGGCTCGGGCGACGCGGAACTGCTCGGGATCGTCAACGACGCGACGGCCAAGAACGTCATCGAGGTGCAGACCGGCAGCGGGGACGCGACCATCACCGCCATCCCGGGCAGCTAGGGAACGTCGGCCGGGTGCTTCTCCCGCCGTGACAGCCAGACGAACGGCAGGGCGAGCGCGGCGACACCCGCCGAGATCACGTACGAGGCCGGGTAGCCGTAGACATCGGCGGCCCGGCCCAGTGCGGGCTGGGCCACGACCCCGCCGGTCGAGGCCATCAGCGAATCGAAGGACAGGATGGTCGCGCGCTGCTGCGACGGGATCATGCCGTTCAGGTACGCCTGCCGTACGGGCTGCCCCGCCGCCGACAGCAGCCCCCAGGCGACCACCAGGGCCAACACCACCCAGAAGTTCGGGATCAGGGCGATCAGCAGTACGGCGAGCACGCTCAGGCCCAGGGTGACGAGCAGCATCGAGGTGCGCCGGGCGAAGACCCGCCGCAGCGCCGGCGCGACCAGCCCGCCGACGATCTGCGCGGCGGCCAGCAGCGCCGCGGAGAGACCGACGATCCCGTACGCGGTCTCGTCACCCCACAGCTCGAGCAGGTACGGCTGCAACGCGTAGTGCACGTAGATCATCGCGCCGCCGGTGCAGGGTGCGGCCAGCATGAGCCAGCGCACCGGGCGGACCCGCAGGCCGTACTCGACGGACTGGGCGGCGATCCGGCGTACCTCGGTGCGGTAGCCCCCGCCGCGGTCCGGGGTGAAGCCGAGGTCGTGCATCAGCAGCGCGGCCACCACCAGCATCACCACGAGCACGGCGGCCCGCAGCAGGTACGGCGCACCGAGCCCGGCGACCTGGGCGAGATAGCCGCCGCCACCCGCGCCGACGAGCATCCCGATGCCCATGTAGACCTGCCCGCGGGCGAAGACCCGGTCCAGGCTGCCGGTGTAGCCGGTGGCGGCCAGCGCGTCGACCAGCCAGGCCTCGGTGGCACCGGAGAAGAACGTGAACCCGAGCCCGATCAACGCTGAGGACACCGCCCAGGCCCAGAACGGCCCGTCGATGCGCCACAGCCAGACGTAGAGCACGGTGGTCGCCGCCAGAGTCACCGTGCCGAGCAGGTACGAAGCCCGGCGCCCCCAGGAGTCGGCGACGATGCCGGTGGGCACCTCGAACAGCACCATGCCGGCGGTGAAGAACGCGTTCGCGGCGAACGCCTGGAAATTGGTCAACCCGGCGTCCAGCAGGAACAGCGTGTTGACGCCCCAGATCAGCGAGGCCGCCAAGGTGTTGCCGAGACCGAGCACGTAGTACGTCTGGCGGACGTGCGCGGCGGTGATGGTCATGTATGCACAGTCTCACCGTGGAGCGTGGCACGAAGGTAGGCCACGCGCGGCTCAGGTGCGTACGGTCTCGGCGAGCTGTCCGACAGCGGGCGACACCGGCGCCACGGCCGGCCGGCGTGGGCGGCCGCCGGGCAGCAGCACGGGCCGGCGGCCGGCGGCGAAGTCCTCGATCCAGCCGAAGAGCGCGACGGCCAGCGCGACCAGCGCGACGATCACCACGAGCCGCCACCCGATCCCGGTCGCGCCGCGCACCGGCAGGCCGTGCGTCTCCCCGATGCGGGTCACCGCCACGATGATCGGCACGTGCCAGAGGTAGATCGTCAGGGCCCGCGCGTTGAGCACGGTGACGAGCCGGGACGCCCGGGTCGCGGTGACGGCCGGGGCCAGACCGAGCGCGACGAGGATGAACGCCGCGGACCAGAGCGCGTTGCCGAGCGGGATGTCGTTGAGGTCGTACCCCCGGGGTCCGGGATGGGTGAGCACCCAGCCGGCGCCGGCCGTCGCCAGCAGCACCGCGAAGCCGGCCAGGCGGCGCCGCGCGAGCCGGCGCAGCATCCCGTCGTGGTGGGCGAAGCCGAGCAGCCACGCGCCGCCGTAGAGGGCCATGTCCCGCACGATCGGGTGCGGGCTGAGGCCGAGCAGGGTGATGACCGCCAGGGCGGTGTAGGGCGTCGCCAGGGACAGTTTCGGGAAGCGGCGGAAGACCGGCAGGGCGAGCGGCGAGAGCAGCACGAACCAGAGGAAGTCCCGCAGGTACCAGGTGGCGCTCAGGGCCATCGAGCCCCAGCCGTTGGCCGGCGGGTCCTGCACCGGGAACGCCCAGTACAGGATCTTCCAGTCCCACGCGAGGCCGGTGAGCAGCATGGCCGGCACGGCGATCGCCGATATCGCCCATAGCGACGGCAGCAGGCGGCGCAGCCGGCGCTCGACGGCGAGCGGCCCGGACCGGTCGAGTGAGGCCGCCATCAGCGAGCCGGCCAGCGCGAACATCACCGACATGGCCGGGAACGCGATGGTCAGCGCGACCCAGCCGGTGGAGTGGTAGACGACCACCCGGACGATGGCGATGGCACGCAGCAGGTCCAGGTACCGATTCCGCATGACGTAAAGGGCTATCTAAATAAGCCCCCACAAAGCAAACCGAAACCGGCATCCGGTGATAAGACCCACAAAAGCGATTAAAAACCCAGTCGACGAAGCTGCTTGGGGTCGCGCTGCCATTCCTTGGCGATCCGCACGTGCAGATCCAAATAGATCTTGCGCCCCAGCAACTGCTCGATCTCGGCGCGCGCCTTGGTGCCGACATCCTTGAGCCGGGCGCCCTTGGTGCCGATCACGATCGACTTCTGGCTGTCCCGCTCGACGTACAGGTTCGCGTAGATCTTCATCGACCGGCCCTCGACCACCATCTCCTCGACCAGCACGGCGATCGAGTGCGGCAGCTCCTCCCGGACGCCCTCTAGCGCGGCCTCGCGGATCAGCTCCCCGATGAGCACCTGCTCGGGCTCCTCGGTCAGCACGTCGTCCGGATACAACGGCGGCGACTCCGGCAGGTGCTTGACGATCACGTCGACCAGGGTCTCCACCTGATGGCCGGAAACGGCGCTGACCGGCACGATGTCGGCGAAGTCGTAGAGCTTGCTGACATCCATCAGCCGCTGCGCCAGCGTCGCCGGATCAACCAGGTCGACCTTGGTGACCACGGCGATGACGGTGGCCTTGAGCTCGGCCATCTCGGCCGAGATGAACCGGTCACCGGCACCGACCGGCTCGTCCGCCGGGAAGCAGATGCCGATCACGTCGACCTCGCTCCAGGTCTCGCGGACCAGGTCGTTGAGGCGCTCGCCGAGCAGCGTCCGGGGCCGGTGCAGGCCGGGGGTGTCGACCAGCACGAGCTGGGCGTGCTCCTGGTGCAGAATGCCGCGGATGATGTGCCGGGTGGTCTGCGGTTTGTTGGACGTGATGGCGATCTTCTGACCGATGATCGCATTGGTCAGCGTGGATTTACCGGCATTCGGCCTACCGACAAAACAGGCAAACCCGGCACGGTAAACATCATCCGCGACCTTGATCTCCCGGCTGGCCGCCTTGTGCCGATGCTTCTTTCTTCCCGTACGGGCCTCAGCCGCGCCGCCGGAAGCCCGTGGCCCCGGGCTCAGGTCGCCTGACTCAGTAGCGCCGTCCGCAACAACGCCCGCCCCAGCGGCGGCCGGCACGGAAGCACTGGCACTCTCGCGCTCAGTGGGGGTTTTCGCCCCACGGACCTTCTCGCCGCTCGTGGTGCTGCGCTTCGCTGCGCCTCCGGCTTCGCCGCGCTTCGCGCCTGCGGCTCCGCCGCTCCCAGCGACACCTCGCTTCGCGCTACCCGCCGCTTCGCCGCTACCCGCAGCGCCACGCGCGGCCGCAACCGCTCCACCAGCGGCTTCGCCGCGCTTCGCTCCACTTACGGCTTCGCCGCGCTTCGCAGCCCCGCCAGCCTCACCACGCTTGACCGCACCGACGCCACGCTTCGCCCCGCCGCCCGCAGCACCACCCTGCTCGCGCCGAGCCGCCCGCCGCTCCTGCCGCCGAAGCTCGTTCCGCTCCCCCGCAGTCAGCTGCCGCTCCTCGGCACCGCCACCAACGGGACGCTCCGCGCCACCGACCTCAGCACCAGCCCGGTTCCCCCGGCCGCCCGCAGCCCGCCGCTCACCAGTCCCAGCACCCTGCGAACGCCCAGCAACCGAAGCCGCCTGAGAACGCCCGGTCCCCCCGGCCGCCGTCCGCGGACTCCACTTGGGCTTCGACCGCGCCGGCCGAAGCTCCCCGGTCTCACTGACAGCATCCGACCGAGTCGGCAGCACCGGCCGCCCCGCACCGGCACCACCCGTAGACCTACCAGCGCTTCCCCGCGCTCCGCCAGCGCCACCGCTGCCACGAGCGCCGGCCGAGCCACGGGCTTGACCATCCCGTCCGGCGACGCTCCCGCCGCGCGCGCCGACGCTCCCGCCGCGGCCTCCAGCGACTCCGCCGCCTTGAGAACCGCCTGCGCCTCCGCCACCGCCACGCAAACCACCGACGCCACCAGCGCCTCGCGAACCACCGACGCCTCCGGCGCCCGCAGCACCTCCGGCACGAGCCTTCCGCCCGAGACCCCCGGCACCCGAACCCTCAGCGCCACCGCGGGCCCCCGAAGACGAGCGCCCAGCCTTACCCCGCGCTGCGTCCCCATCCTGCCGGCGAAGGACGGGCC
>NZ_JBEZGQ010000592.1:0-5350 GCF_040650095.1 Actinoplanes sp. NPDC048791
TGCGCGCGGCGGTCGACGACCTGCACCGCGGCATCGCCACCGACCGCCGCTGGACCACCCGGTTCCCGCGCGCAGGGTGACGATGCTGTGGGCGTACCGGAGGTCCTGCTCGTGGCGCCGCGACCGCGCGGCCGCGACCAGCCGTTGCCGGCGCTGCTCGGCCGCCTGGCGGCTGGTCAGGCCCAGCGCCGCGGCGATCTGGCTCCAGGTGGCGCCGGCCTGCCGGGCCCGGTCGATCAGCTCGAGCTCACGCTCGTCCAGGGCGGCCCGGGCCGCCCCGATCTCGGCGAGATGCCCGAGCTCAGCCTCCACCGCGCGTCACCATGACGTTGATGCCGTCGAGGACGCGGGTCAGCCCGAACGTGAAGGACTCCTCCGGATCGTCGTCGCCGGCCACGAAGATGCCGGCCGCCGAGGCCGCGGCCAGGGCGGGCATCCGTTCCGGGGTGACGAAATGGGCGAGGAGCCGGCCGTACTCGGCCTGGTCGCCCGGCTCGCGTTGGAGCAGGACGGCCCCGATCTGAGCCTCGCCGCGGACGAAGTGCAGCACTGTCATCAGCACCTCGAACCGGTCGGCCGGGCTCAGGGCGGTGTCGTCCAGGGCGGACAGACCCCGGTCGAGCCAGGCGAGCTGACCCGGGTCCAGCGGCGGCCGCCCCGCGGTGACCTGGAGGATCCACGGGTGGGCGTAGTAGACCCCGCGCAGCGCCCGGGCCCAGGTCTCCAGCGCCGCCCGCCAGCCGGTGGCGGGCAGCTCGGGCGGCGGCCCCGGGGCGGCGTCGGTCATGAAGGCCAGCAGCTCGTCCTTGTTGGACACGTGCCGGTAGAGCGACATCGGCGCGCTGCCGAGCCGCTCGGCCAGCCGGGCCATGGACAGGGCCGCGATGCCGTCGGCATCGGCGAGCGCGATGCCGGCCGCGACGATCCGGTCGCGGCTCAGCCCCCGGCCGCCCGGCCGGTCCGGCTCACCCCAGAGGACGCGCAGCGTACGCGGGATCTCGGTCGTCACGGTGGCCATCCTACGAGCGCCCCTTCCCGAGCTGGTGCGTATGCCATACGCTACTTGCGTACGCCATACGCAACCGAGGGGGACGGCGATGACGGCACAACCGAGATGGTGGCGGCGACCGTGGGTCTTTCCACTGGGGGCGGTGGTGGTTCTGTTCCTGGCTTTTTCGCTGCCGCCGTACCTCAGCCTCGACCCGGACCGCTCCCGCGTCCCCCAGCCGGAGGCCCTCGGCGTCGCGCACTACTGGACGCTGGTGCCGCACGTGCTGTTCGGCAGCATCGCGCTGGCCACGGCGGTCCTGCAGATCTGGCCCTGGCTGCGCGCCCGGCACCCGGTCTGGCACCGGCGGCTCGGCCGGCTCTACGTCTTCGGCGGGGTGCTGCCCGCCGGCGTGACCGCGCTGGCGGTGGGCGCGTTCACGCCGTTCGGGCCGGCGACCCGGGCGAGCAACCTGCTGCTGGCCGCGCTGTGGCTGGGCTGCACCCTGACCGGCTGGCGGATGGCCCGGCAGCGCCGCTTCGCCGAGCACCGGCGATGGATGATCCGTAGCTTCGCGCTGACCGCCTCCATCATCACCAACCGGATCTGGGGTGCGATCGCCGTGATCACGCTCTCCCCGCAGCTCGACACGACGTTCCACGGTGACGAGGTGCTGTTCAGCTGGGTCGTGTCGGCCATTGCCGCGTGGCTCGGCTGGACGCTGCCGCTACTGGCGGCAGAGTGGTGGCTCGAGCGCGACCGGACCCGCAGCCGCCGCGTCCGCAACCGCCGGCTCCCCGCCCAGCCCGCTGCTGTCGTCGACGAGCCCACCGCTGTCGCCAACCGGTGAGGGGCCGCGGCGCAGCACGACAGCCCCGATGAGCAGCGCCCCGAGGGCGAATCCGGCCGCCGTCAGGAAGGCGCGGCTGTAACCGTCGCGCAGCGCCGCGACCTCGGCCGCGCCGGCGGCCAGGCTCGCCTCGGTGACCCGGGCCGCCACCACCGCCAGCACCGCCAGGCCCAGTGCGGCCCCGGCCTGCTGGGCCGTGTTGGTCAGGCCGGACACCAGCCCGGTCTCACCCGGGCCGGCGCCGGCCATCGCCAGCATGATGATCGCCGGGATGACCACGCCGATGCCCAGACCCATGATGATCAGGGCCGGCAGGACATCGGTCAGGTACCGCGGCTCGACCGGCACCCGGACCAGCAGCAGCAGACCCGCGGCCAGCACACCCAGCCCGGTCAGCAGCACCGGCCGGGCCCCCAGCCGGGCCGTCACCCGGGGCGCCACGAACAGCGAGATCAGGCCGATGACGATCGGGGTCGGCAGGAACGCCAGGCCGGTCCCGATCGCGTCCAGGCCGAGCACCCGCTGCAGGAACAGGGCGTTGACGAACTGGAAGCCCATACCGGTGGCGAAGATCAGCACCACCGCCGCACCGGTGCCCAGCAGCCAGCGGCGGCGCAGGACGGGCAGCGGGGCGAGCGGGTGGCGGGCGTACCGCTGGCGGACCAGGAAGGCAGCGACCAGGAGGGCGGCCGTCACGCCGTACCAGAAGACACCGTCCACGATGGCGTAGACGCCCAGCGACAGTCCCGCGGTGATCAGGACCGCCCCGCTCACGTCCATCCCGTCGCCCAGCCCGAGGCCCGCCTCGCGGGGCAGCACCCGCAGCGCGCCGACCAGGACCGCCACGCCGATCGGCACGTTGACCAGGAAGATCCACGGCCAGCCGGCGGCCTCGGTCAGCAGGCCGCCCGCGACGAAGCCGAAGGCGGCCCCGCCGGCCTGGGTGAAGCTGTAGACGCCGATCGCCCGGGCCTGCGGGCCCGGCTCCGGATAGAGCCGCACGATCAGGCTGAAGATCACCGCGGAGGCCAGCGCTCCACCGACGCCTTGCACGAAGCGGCCCGCCACCAGCAGCCCGGCCGTGCCGGCCAGACCGCAGAGCAGGCTCGCGGCGGTGAAGACACCCAGTCCGGCGAGGAAGACCCGGCGGGCCCCGAGCAGGTCGCCGAGGCGCCCGGCGAGCAGCAGGAAACCGGCGAAGCCGATCAGGTAGCCGTTGATCACCCAGGCCACGCCGGCGGCCGAGAAGCCGAGATCCAGCTGGATGGCGGGCACGGCGACGGCCACGATCGTGCTGTCCAGCACGATCATCAGCGACATCGCGCAGAGCACGGCGAGCGCCGGGCCACGACGGGGGTACGCGGAAGCAACCATGGTGCGACCGTAGCAGATAGTCCGCTTACAGACTATCCAGTTGTCACCTATTCGCCGCCTGACGGGCTCGCCGTACCGGCTTGGGTCCGGGCTCCAGACCACCCTCGACCAGCTGCCGCAGCGCCGCGACGAAAGCCTCGCGGGCCGGCTCCGGCAGCGCCCCCAGCGCGTCGGCGTGCACCTGGTCGACGATCCGCTGACCCTGCTCGGCGGCGGCCCGGCCGGCCTCGGTGACCGCGATGATCCGGGCCCGGCGGTCGGTCGCCGACGGGCGGCGCTCGGCCAGCCCGAGCCGCTCCAGGTCGTCCACGGTGCTGACCATGGTCGTCTTGTCCAGATCGGCCAGGGCCGCGAGCTGGATCTGGGTGCGCTCCTCCTCGAGGGCGTGCACCAGGACGCACTGCATGCGCGGCGTGAGATCAACAGCGGCCAGCGCGGCGGCGAGCCGGTTGGACAGGGCGTGACCAGCCATGTTGAGCAGGCCGGTGACATCGCGCTCGGTGCGCTCGGGGGCTGCGGACGACATGACCGAAGCGTAACGCGCGATCATCCCGTACCGGATGATTGCTTTTCCGGACGACTTCCCGGCTCAGCGTGTCGTCCTCTTCTCGGCGGGCACCGGCCGAGAAGACCCCCCACGCAGCGGAGTCCCCCGCCTGCGGTGCGTTGCTAGCGTCATGGCCCGAGCCGGACGGCACGGGGCAATCAGGACTAACAGCGCGTAGGAGCAACCATGTATGCGGTCATCGATGTGGAGACCACCGGGCTGCGCGCGAGCTGGCACGACCGGATCATCGAGATCGCCGTCGTCCACCTCGACGAGCAGGGCCGCGTGCAGGACGAGTGGTGCAGCCTGCTCAACCCGGACCGTGATCTGGGTCCGCAGCACATCCACGGCATCTCCGCCGCCGAGACCGGCCGGGCCCCGGGCTTCGCCCAGCTCGCCGAGGTGATCGCCGGCCGGCTGCGGGGACGCACGCTGGTCGCCCACAACCTGGCCTTCGACGCACTGTTCCTGGCCGCCGAGTTCCGCCGCCTCGGCCACACCGTGCCGATCGACGCCCGGTACGGCCTGTGCACCATGCAGCTCGCCCCGCACTTCCTGCCCAGCGCCGGCCGCAGCCTGCACGACTGCCGCCGCGCCGCGGGCATGCCCGCCCACCAGGCCCACTCCGCGCTGCACGACGCCCACGCCGCGGCCGACCTGCTCGCCCACTACCTGACGATCACCGGCGCACCGCCGCCGTGGTCACCGACCCTCGCCGGTGCCCGGTCGCTGCCGTGGCCCGCACTGCCCGTCACGACGGCCGCCGCCGTGCCGCGCCGCTCCCCCGGCGTACGGGATCCGCACTTCCTCACCCGGCTCGCCGACCGCCTGCCCCGCCAGCAGGAGCCCCGGGCGGACGCCTACCTGGATCTGCTCGACCAGGCGCTGCTCGACCGGCACATCTCCAACACCGAGGCGGACGGCCTGATCGCCGTCGCCGAGTCCCTCGGGCTCGGGCAGGCCGACGTCCGGTGCCTGCACAAGCGGTACCTGACCGGGCTCGCGACCGTTGCGCTGGCCGACGGCGTCCTGACCCCGGCCGAGCGGCACGACCTGGCCGGGGTCGCCGCCCTCGTCGGGCTGCCCCCGACCGCCGTGGACAAGGCCCTGGCCGACGCCGCGCGGACGACGGCCGGCGCGGACCGGCAGTTCTGGCAGCTGCGGCGCGGTGACCTGGTGGTCTTCACCGGGACGATGGAACCCGCCCGCGAGCAGTGGCAGGCCGAGGCGGAAGCAGCCGGCCTGGTGGTCGGCGACGCCGTGAACAAGCGGACCCAGCTGCTGGTCGCGGCCGACCCCGACTCGATGTCCGGCAAGGCCAAGAAGGCCCGTCAGTACGGCATCCCGGTCGTGCACCCGGTGGCCTACCGGACGATGGTGGAGACACTGCTGCTGCCGGCCTGATGGACGACCGACGGACCCCCGTGTGAACCCGCCGGCCGTCGTCATCAGTGCGCGGTCAGTGCCGCCCAGCCGGGCGCCGTGGGCACCCAGCGCAACGGCATCCGCGCCTCCGCCGGCGTGCGGTCGCCCTTGCGCTGGTTGCAGCGCCCGCAGGCCGCGACGGTGTTGAGCCAGGTGTTGCCGCCGC
>NZ_JBEZGQ010000593.1:0-5340 GCF_040650095.1 Actinoplanes sp. NPDC048791
CTTCGTGCCGGTGAACACCGCCGACGACTGGCTGCACCTGGTCCTCGGCCTCGGCATGATCGGGCTGGGCCTGGCCCTGTCCCCCAAGGCCGTCCGCCGCTAGTCCCCCGTCCTCCCGGACACAAAGGAGCCGGGTCGCCTCCGTGGCGACCCGGCTCCTCGGCTTTCCCGGTGGTGCTCAGTCGAGTGCTCCCTTGACCTTGTTGACCACGTTGGCCAGACCCTGGGCGTGCGCGCCGGCACCGGTGCCCGGCTTGCCCTTGCCCATCGAGCCGTCGTAGGTGACGTACAGCTTCGGGTCCGGGGCCGGGCCGAGCGGCTTGTCGTCGGTCAGCGGCTGCGCGTCCGGCACGTACTCGAGCTGCTCCTCCGGGTTGAGCAGGCTCGGGCCCTGGGCCCAGCGGCCCTCGCCCGCGGTGCTGGCCGGGTCGAAGCTGTAGAACGTCCGGCGGGCGAAGTCCTTCTCGTCCTCACCGTTGGAGTTCTCGATGCCGCTGTCGGTGAGACCGTCCTCGATCAGCTGCTCGATGCCCAGCAGCCACTGCTGCTGGTGGTAGGTGTCCCGGGCCAGGTTGAACTGCAGCATGTCCTTGACCCCGCGGTCGTCGGTCATGTTGTAGACCCGGCTGGTCATCAGCCGGCTCTGCGCCTCGGCGGCCACGTTGGACCGGAAGTCGGTGAGCAGGTTGCCGCTGGCGGCGATGTAGCCGGCGTTCCACGGCACGCCCTGCGAGTCGCGGGGCAGCGCGCTGCCGCCGCTGACGATGGCGTGCTGCGGGCTCTGCCCACCCAGCACCGCGGCGAGCAGCGGGTTCGCGGCGGCGGCCTTCTCGGTCGCCTCGGCCGGCGCGCCCTCGAGCAGCCGGGCCAGCATGGTCGTGAGCATCTCCACGTGACCGATCTCCTCGGTCGCGATGTCCATGATCATGTCCTTGTACTTGCCCGGCACCCGGCAGGACCAGCCCTGCCACAGGTACTGCATCATCACGGTCATCTCACCGAACTGGCCACCGACCAGCTCCTGCATCTTCGCCGCGAGCAGAGCGTCCGGCTTCTCGGGCTTGGCCTGGAACTGCAGGTAGTCGACGTGCTTGAACATCAGAACCTCCATAGCGGTGGGATCGGCACGACGACTGAGCTACCCGGCCCGATGGCCCGGCCGGGCCCGGCCCCGGCCCTTCGGGGCCGACCGGTGGCCCGCCGCGCACACATGAACGGCCGCCGCGCGGGTAGGCGCAGCGCATGGCGAGACTTCTGCGTGCTCCCGGGCTCCTGCTCGGCATCGGCCTCGGCGGCTTCGTCGACGGCATCCTGCTGCACCAGCTTCTGCAGTGGCATCACCTGCTGACCGGCACCGACTCAGACCGCATCGGCGTGCGCTACTACTCCCCGGACACCGTCGAGGGTCTGCGGATGAACACCTTGTGGGACGGGCTCTTCCACGTCGTGACGTGGCTGTTCGTGCTCGGCGGGATCGGGCTGCTCTACTCGCGGGTCACCCGCGACCGGCGGGCCGCCTGGACGTCGCGCGCGCTGTGGGGCTGGATGCTGGCCGGGTGGGGCCTGTTCAACCTGGTCGAGGGCATCATCGATCACCAGATCCTGGGTGTGCACCACGTGCGGGAGGGTGCCGACCGGCTGTGGTGGGACCTCGCGTTCCTGGCGCTGGGGGCGGTGCTGGTGCTCGCCGGCTGGGCCTTGCAGCGCGGCGCGGACGACCGCGTGCCGGTCCGGTGACGGGACACGTCCCCGGTTACGGGCTGCCCGTCCTCGTGCTGCTGATCGCCCTCGGCTACGAGTGGCAGAGCTTGCGGATCGCAGGCTGGAATGCCTGGCGGGGTGCCGCGTTCCAGACCGGTGCTGCCGTCCTGATCGTCGGGCTGGTCCTGCCGGTGCACGACTTCGCCGGGCACGCGCTGCAGCATCTGCTGGTGGCCATGGTGGCGCCGCCGGCTCTGGTGCTGGGTGCGCCGGTGACGCTGTTGCTGCGTACCCTCCCGGTCCGGACGGCCCGCCGCCTGACCCGCCTGCTGCGCAGCCGCCCGGCCCGGGCTTTGGCTCATCCGGTCGCCGCGCTGCTGCTGACTACGGGCGGCCTGGTGGTCCTCTACCTGACCCCGCTGTACGGCCGGATGCTCACCGACCCGACGTTGCACCAGCTGGTCACGATCCACTTCATCCTGTCCGGCTGCCTGTTCGCGTGGGTGGTCGCGGGTGCGGACCCGGCCCCGCACCGGCCGTCGGTGCTCGCCCGGCTGGTGCTGCTCGGGGTGGCGATCGCGGCCCACGCCACCCTGTCGCAGCTGCTCTACGCGGGCGCCTACGTCCAGGTCCCGGCGACCGTCGTGGACCGCCAGGCCGGTGCCACCCTGATGTACTACGGCGGTGATGTGGCCGAGCTGCTGCTCGCCTTCGCCGTGGTTCAGTCGCGCGCCGGAGTCAGCCCGGGAGGGCGGGGTGCGCCTGCAACAGCTTGGCCAGCAACGCCCGTAGCTGTTCCACCTCCGCGGCGGTCAGGTTGGCCGCGAGTTCGGCCTGAACGGTCTCGGTCAACCCTTGCAGATGCTCCAGCTGGTCCCGGCCAGCGTCCAGCAACGTCACGATGTTGCGGCGGCGGTCGGCCGGGTCGGTACCCCTGTCGATGTAGCCACCCTCGGACAAGCGGTTCACCACACTGTTGATGTCGTTGCGGTCCAATCCCAGCCGGCGACCGAGGTCGGCCTGGCTGACAGTGCCGTACTCCTCCAGCGCCGCCAGGACCGCGAAGTCGGCTCGCGCCGTCAACGGCATCCGCGTGGCGGTCAACCGGGAGCTCACCGTGTTGACCTTGTTCGCCTGCCAGCTGATCAGGGCGCGGAGCCGCGCCGGGGGGTTGATCGTCAGGTCGTCAGCCATGCCGCCATCCTAACGTTGTCGCTCCCAACGAAACGCAGTATGTTGGCCTAACCAACGTTGGTCAAAACAACGTTCTTAGGTTCCGGAGCAACTCATGACTACTGCAGATCCGATCGTTCTCCCGGGCCACCGCGTACTGGTTCCCGGCGGTACCGGTGCCGTCGGGGAGGGCGTCGTGCGCGCCTTTCTGGCCGCGGGAGCCGAGGTGATCGTGCCCACCCGGTCGAAGGAGCGTTCCGAGGAGTTCCGGGACCTGCTCGGCGCGGCGGCGGACGAGCACCTCCACCTGATCGTGCATGACTACACCACCTTCGCCGGCGCCGAGGACCTCGTCGAGCAGGTGGTGCGTTTCCGCGGGGGCCTGGACTCGGTGGTCGCTCCGATCGGCGGGTGGTGGCAGGGCCGCGGTCTCACCGAGATCACCGAAGGCGACTGGTCCGACGCGTTCACCGGCCTGGCCACGGCCCACATGGCCGTGCTGCGTGCCGCACTCCCACGCCTCGGCAGCACGGGCGCCTACACCGTCGTCGTGGGGGACTCCGCGACGTGGCCCGTCCCGCGCAGTGGCCTGGTGAGCATGGAGCAGGCCGCCGTGTTGATGATGCAACGGGTCGCGGCGGCGGAGGCCGGTGCGTCCCGGCGGGTGTATGCGATGGTCCTCGGACCCGTCACGAGTCGTCTCGCCGAGGGCACCATCGAGGCCAGGCAGGTCGGCGACGTCGCAGTCGCGATCTCCGCCGGCTCCGCCCCGAGTGCCTCGATCGGTGTGCACGACGCGGCCGAGGCCGAGAAGGCCATCAGCGCGCTGCGCACGCCGTTCCCGTCATGATGCCTGGCCCCGGCGGGTCAGCGCCTGGCCCGGCTGTGCCGCCGTACGGGGAAGGTGACAGGCCATGGTCGTCCTGGATTCCGCCGCCCAGCTCATGCTCCCGCTGCGCCGGCGTGCCGCGCGGGTGGCTCCGTGGTTCGGTCCCGCGTTCGTGGCCGCCATCGCCTACGCCGACCCCGGCAACTTCGCCACCAACTTCACCGGCGGGGCCACGTTCGGCTACCAGCTGGTCTGGGTGATCGTCGCGGCCAACCTGATGGCCATGCTGATCCAGTCGCTGTCGGCCAAGCTGGGCCTGGTGACCGGGCGCGACCTGGCCGAGCTGTGCCGTGAGCACCTGCCCCGGCCGGTGTCGCGCGGGCTGTGGGTGCAGGCCGAGCTGGTCGCCATGGCGACCGACCTCGCGGAGATCATCGGCGGGGCGCTGGCGCTCTACCTGCTCTTCGGGGTGCCCCTGCCGGTCGGTGGCCTGATCACCTGCGTGGTGGCCTTCGCCCTGCTGGGGCTGCAACAGCGCGGGGTACGCCGCTTCGAGTCGGTGATCGCCGGGCTGCTCGGCGTGATTCTGCTCGGTTTCCTCTACAACGCCTGGCGGGCCGGCGCCGACCCGGCCGGTGTCGCCGGCGGCATGGTGCCGTCCTTCGCCGGTGTCGACAGCCTGCTGCTGGCCACCGGCATCCTGGGCGCCACGGTGATGCCGCACGTGATCTACCTGCACTCGGCGCTGACCAAGACCCGTGCGGACGCGGCCGGCGCCGGACCGGGGCAGCTGCGGCAGGCGCTGCGCTATCAGCGGGTCGACACGCTGGTGGCGCTGGGTCTGGCGGGTCTGGTGAACCTCGCGATGCTGGTGATCGCGGCCCGGCTGTTCTTCGGTTCCGGCATCCCCGGCACCGACACCCTGGAGGGCATCCACGCCGGGCTCGGTCTCACCCTCGACCAGTACGCCGCGCTGGCCTTCGCCCTGGCCCTGCTCGCCTCGGGCTTCGCGTCCTCCAGCGTCGGCACGTACGCCGGCCAGGTGGTCATGCAGGGCTTCATCGGCCGCAGCATCCCGCTGACCCTGCGCCGGGCGCTGACCATGGCCCCGGCCCTGCTGGTGCTGATGCTCGGCGTCGACCCGACCGCCGCACTGGTCTGGTCGCAGGTGGTGCTGAGCTTCGGGGTGCCGTTCGCGCTGATCCCGCTGGTCTGGCTGACCCGGCGCCGCGACATCCTCGGCGAGCACGTCAACCGGCCGGTGACCACCGTCGTGGCGGCGATCGTCGCGGCCCTGATCGTCGCGCTGAACGTCTTCCTGTTGATCAGGACATTCACTGTTTCATGACGACTTGGCCGGGCAACCGCTCGCCATGTCAGTGCGTCAGAGGATCCCGGCACTGCCGGCCAGCGCCGCCGCCTCGGTGCGGCTCGACACCCGCAGCTTGCGCAGCAGGGTCGCCGTCAACCGCTTCACGGTCCGCTCCGAGACGTGCAACTGCAGAGCGATCTCCGTGGTCGTCGCCCCGGCCGCGATGAGCTGCAGCAGCTGCCGCTCCGGCGCGTCCAGATCGACCGGCGCCGGCCGGCTCGCGCGGCCCGGGCCCAGCTGCGCGCCGGGCAGTTCGGCCGGCTGC
>NZ_JBEZGQ010000594.1:0-5324 GCF_040650095.1 Actinoplanes sp. NPDC048791
CAGCAGGCGCCGGGCGGCCCGGTCCACCAGCTACTCGGGCACCTCGCCGGCGCGCACCCGGTCGTCCAGGTCGGCGACGAAGCCGAGGGTGTCGGGCAGCTCGACGTCGATGCCGGCGGCGAGGGCCTGGGCGCCGGCCTCGCCGGTGTCGGCGGCGACCTTGTGCATGGTGGCGAGGAAGGGTACGGCCCAGTAGTCGGACACCACCGTGCCGGTGAAGCCCCACTCGTCCCGCAGCAGGTCGGTGAGCAGCCAGGAGTCCGCGGCGGCGGGCACGCCGTCGACGTCGGAGTACGAGTTCATCACCGAGCCGGCCCGGCCCACCCGGATCGCCGTCTCGAAGCTGGGCAGGATCACGTCCATCAGCTCGCGCCGGCCCATCGGCACGGGCCCGTGGTTACGCGCGGCGCGCGCGGCCGAGTAGCCGGCGAAGTGCTTGAGGGTGGCGATGATCCCGGCGCTCTGCAGCCCCCGCACGTACCCGGCGCCGAGCATCGAGACCAGGTACGGGTCCTCGCCCATGGTCTCCTCGACCCGGCCCCAGCGGTAGTCGCGGACGACGTCGAGCACCGGGGACAGCCCCTGGTGCACCCCGACCGCGGCCATGTCCCGGCCGATCGCCGCGGCCATCCGCTCCACCAGGTCCGGGTCGAAGGTCGCGCCCCAGGCGATCGCGGCGGGGTAGACCGTCGCGCCGTAGGTGGTGAAGCCGGTCAGGCACTCCTCGTGCACCAGCGCGGGGATGCCGAGGCGGCTGTCCTCGATCACGATGCGCTGCTGGCGGACGACCTCGGCCGCGCCCTCGGTCACGGTGAGCGGGATGCCGCCGTAGACCCGGGTGAGGTGACCGAGGCCGTGCTTGCTGGCCTCCTGCAGGGAAACAGAGCCGGATGCGGCGAACACGTCCTGCATGGGGGCTACGTTGAGGTTGGTCCCGGTCTCGTCGGCCGGCTCCTCGTCGTGCTCCATGTCGTTGCTGACCCACCGGCTGCCCAGCTGCGCGACCTTCTCCTCGAGGGTCATGTGCGCCAGCAGCGAGCTGACCCGGTCAGCCACGCTACGGGTCTGGTCTTGCCAGTCAGGTGTCGTCACGATGGTTCTCCTTACGAGCAGGACGGGGGTGCAGGCTTGCCGAAACTTTCGGACTGTCGACGAGACCGGACCGCGACCTTACCGTGACCTTCGACGGGGGGAGATCGGGCCTGACAGTGCTGCAGTGGGTCCACTCTCGCGCCTAAAGCACGAGTCTTTCAAGGGCCTTGACACGCCAATCATGAAATCCTACGTTAACGAAATCTCTCGGTAACTTGCGGTTGTCGATCGAAAGTTCCAGAACCTGGATCTGAGTTCGGCGGCCTCTCCCTCAGATGTTCGACTCGCCGCGAGCCTGCGGCTCACGAGTACGGAGACCAGCGTGGAACGCAGTCCGATATCCCGTCGCACCTTTCTCAGCCTGACGGCTGCCGCCGGCGCCGGCGCCGCCCTGGCCGCCTGTGGCAGTTCCGGCCCGGGCACCAGCTCCGGGACTAAGACCGGCTCGGCCAGCTACTGGTTCCTCACCGGTCAGCCCGGCGAGGGCATCCGGCAGGCCGCCGCGGAGCGCTTCAACAAGGCCAACCCGGACACCAAGATCCAGTTCACCGCGTTCGAGAACGACGCTTACAAGCAGAAGATCAAGACGGCCATCGGCGCCGGCCAGGCGCCCACGCTGATCTGGGGCTGGGGCGGTGGCGGCCTGAAGAGCTACGTGGACGCCGGCCAGGTCGAGGACCTGACCCCGTGGTTCGAGCAGAACGCCGCGATCAAGGACAAGCTGTTCCCGTCCTCGTTCGGACCGGCCACGGTCAACGGCAAGATCTACGCCATGCCGTGCGAGACGGTCGCGCCGATCATCCTGTTCTACAACAAGAAGGTCTTCAACGACGTCGGCGTGCAGCCGCCGAAGACCTGGGACGACGTCATGGCCCTGGTGCCGAAGTTCAACGAGAAGAAGATCGCGCCCTTCTCGCTGGCCGGCAAGTCCCGCTGGACCAACATGATGTGGCTGGAGTTCATGCTCGACCGCATCGGCGGCTCGCAGGTCTTCCAGAACGTCTTCGAGGGCAAGAAGGACGCCTGGTCCGACCCGGCGGTGCTGGACATGCTGACCAAGCTGCTGGACCTGGTGAAGGCCAACGGCTTCAACAAGGGCTTCTCGTCGGTCGACGCGGGCGCCAACGCCGACCAGGCCCTGCTCTACACCGGCAAGGCCGCGATGATGCTGCACGGCGCCTGGACCTACGGCAGCATGAAGAACGACGGCGGCGACTTCGTCTCCAAGGGCAACCTGGGCTGGATCCCGTTCCCGACCTTCACGGGCGGCAAGGGCGACCCGAGCGACACGGTCGGCAACCCGGGCCAGTACCTCGCGATCTCCAGCAAGGCCACCGCCGAGCAGAAGGACATCGCCAAGAAGTTCTTCACCAGCGGCGTGCTCGACGAGGCCGAGACCAAGGCGTGGATCAACGACGGCGGTTCGGTGCCGGTGGTCAAGGGCACGGAGGCCACCCTGGCCGCGTCCCCCGACGCCGAGTTCCTCAAGTTCGTCTACGACACCTCGGTCAACGCCAAGGTCTTCGCCCAGTCCTGGGACCAGGCGCTGAGCCCGACCGCGGCCGAGGCCCTGCTGGACAACATCGCCAAGCTGTTCCAGCAGCAGGTCACCCCGCAGCAGTGGGTCACCAACATGAACGGGGTCATCGGTAAATGACCGCTCTTGCTCCGCCCCCGGTGGCGGTACCTTCCTCCAAGACCGGCGGGCGGAGCAGGTCCGTCTCCTGGATGGTGTGGCCGGCGCTGCTGATGTTCACGGCGTTCGGTGTGGTGCCGTTGCTCGGTGTGCTCATCCTCAGCTTCACCCAGTGGGACGGCATCGGTGCCATCAACCCGGCCGGCCTGGACAACTGGCAATCGGTGCTCAGCGGTCCCGGCCTGCTGCACTCGATCTGGGTGACGTTCCTCGTGATGGCGCTGTCCTGGGTGTTCCAGACGCCGATGAGCCTGCTGATCGGTGTCTTCCTGGCTGCCCGAAAGCGCTACCGCGGGTTCCTCGCCGTGCTGTACTTCATCCCGTTGCTGCTCAGCTCGGCGGCCATCGCGATCACCTTCAGCGCGCTGCTGAACCCGAACTTCGGGCTCGGCACGGGCCTGGGCTTCGAGTGGCTCAACCAGGACTGGCTGGGCCAGGGCAACCTCGCCCTGGGCGTGCTGATCTTCGTCGTGTCCTGGCAGTTCATCCCGTTCCACTCGCTGATCTACCAGGGCGCCGTGCGGCAGATCCCGACCGCCATGTACGAGGCGGCCGAGATCGACGGCGCCGGCCGGGTGCGCAAGTTCTTCAGCATCACCCTGCCCCAGCTCAAGTACACGATCATCACCTCGTCGACGCTGATGGTGGTGGGATCGCTGACGTTCTTCGACCTGATCTTCGTCCTCACCGCCGGTGGGCCCGGTGACGCCACCAACGTGCTCGCGCTCGAGATGTACAAGACCGGGTTCATGGCCAACCTCATGGGTCCGGCCAGCGTGATCGCGGTGATCCTGGTGCTGTTCGGTCTCGGCCTGGCGCTGCTGCTGCGCAAGCTCGGTGGCGGCGGCGCGTCCGACAGCCAACTGGAAGGTGCCTGATGGCTATCTCGACCCGGCAGGCGCCGTCGCGGCACGGCGTGTCGGTGACTTCGTCCGGCGGCGGCCCGCGCCGCCGTTCCCCGCTGCGACTGAACTGGTTCGGCGGCAGTTTCAGCTGGCTCTGGCTGATCGTGGTGATGCTGCCGATCTACTGGATCGTCATCACCAGCTTCAAGACCCGGGCCAACTACTACGCCCAGAACCCGCTGGTCCCGCCGTCGGCGCCGACCCTGGACAACTACCGTCTGGTGATCGAGGCCGAGTTCACGCGGTACTTCCTCAACAGCGTCATCGTGACGGCCGGGGCGGTGCTGCCGGCCGCCCTGATCTCCTTCATGGCGGCGTACGCGATCGTCCGTGGCAGCGCGGGCAGCCGCTTCCTGCGCTCGGTCAACGGCTTGTTCCTGATGGGCCTGGCGATCCCGCTGCAGGCGGTGGTCATCCCGATCTACCTGATCATCATCCGGCTGCAGATGTACGACACGCTGCTGGCGATCATCCTGCCGTCGATCGCCTTCGCCATCCCGCTGTCGGTGCTGGTACTGGCCAACTTCATCCGGGACGTGCCCAAGGAGCTGTTCGAGTCGATGCGCCTGGACGGCGCGACCGAATGGGGCACGTTGTGGCGGCTGGCGTTCCCGCTGGTCCGTCCGGCCCTGGTGACCGTGGTGATCTATCAGGGGCTCGGCGTCTGGAACGGTTTCATCCTGCCGCTGATCCTCACCCAGAGCCCCGAACAGCGGACCCTGCCGCTGGGGCTGTGGAGCTTCCAGGGCCAGTACGGCGTCAACGTGCCGGCCGTGCTCGCCTCGGTCGTGCTGACCACGCTGCCGATCCTGATCCTGTACGCGATCGGCCGGCGGCAGCTGCTCAGCGGTTTGACCGCGGGCTTCGGGAAGTAGCCACGGGGGCGGTGCTGTCACGTACCTGGTGCAGGGGGGCGAGCTCGACCCGGGGCGCCTGACGGGCCCCGCCGCGCGCCAGTCGCAGGACTGTGTGCGCGGCGAGCCCGCCCATCTCGGCCAGCGGCTGACGCACGGTGGTCAGCGGCGGTGAGGACCAGCGGGCCTCGGGCAGGTCGTCGAAGCCGGTCACGCTCAGGTCGGCGGGCACCCGCAGGCCGCGGCGGCGGGCGGCTTCGTAGACACCCAGCGCCATCTGGTCACTGGTGGCGAACACGGCGGTCGGCGGCTCGGCGCGATCGAGCCGCCGGCCGCCGCCGGTGTATCCGGACTCGTGCCGGAAGTCGCCCTGCACGATCAGGGCCGGGTCGGTGGCGATGCCGGCCGCGGCCAGGGCGGCCCGGGAGCCGTCCAGCCGGGCCCGGGTGCACTCGCGCCCGCTCGGGCCCGCGATGAGCCCGATCCGCCGGTGGCCCAGGGAGAGCAGGTGCTCGGTGGCGCTGAGCCCGCCGGCCCAGTTGGTCGCCCCGACCGTGGCGACCTCGGAGGCCGAGCCGCCGGCCGGGTCGATGACGACCACCGGGATGTGCAGCCGGCGTAGCTGGATCTGGACCGGGGCGGCGACCTGGGACAGCACGAAGACGACCCCGTCGCAGGTGCGCGTGCGCAGGTTGCGCAGCCACTGCCGGGTCGCCGTGTCGTCCTGGTGCACGGCCGTGACGACCGTGCCCGCGCCGGCCGCGTGCGCCACGTCGG
>NZ_JBEZGQ010000595.1:0-4189 GCF_040650095.1 Actinoplanes sp. NPDC048791
ACCCCCCGGGCGCAGTCCCG
The DNA here is from genome assembly GCF_040650095.1 of Actinoplanes sp. NPDC048791. Classification (NCBI taxonomy): domain Bacteria; kingdom Bacillati; phylum Actinomycetota; class Actinomycetes; order Micromonosporales; family Micromonosporaceae; genus Actinoplanes; species Actinoplanes sp. NPDC048791. Next base: position 21 of record NZ_JBEZGQ010000595.1, read on the forward strand.
GGGGGGGGGGCCTCGGGGGCGGCCCACCCCCCCCCCCCGCCGGTCACGCCGGCAGGGTCCAGCGCTGGTTCGTGGCGCCGGTGCAGGACCAGATCTGCAGCTTGGCGCCGTCCGCCGTGCTGTTGTCCTTGACGTCGAGGCACTTGCCGGCGGCGGCGTTCACCAGCGTGCCGCCGGAGGTGGAGCTCCACCGCTGGTTGGCGCCGCCGGCGCAATCCCACAGCTGGACGGCGGAACCGTCGGCCGTGCCGTTGTCCTTGACGTCGAGGCACTTGCCCAGCCCGCGGATCGTGCCGTCGGCGGCGACGGTCCAGCGCTGGTTCGGCCCGGCGGTGCAGGCCCACATCTGCGGCAGGTTGCCGTTGGCGGTGGAGCCGTCGGTGACGTCCAGGCACTTGCCGTTGGCGCTGGTGACGGCCCCGGTCCGGCCGGCCGGTGGGGTGGTCGCCGGGGGCGTGGTGGTGCCGCCGCCCGTGCCCGGCCAGGTGAAGGTGGCCATGGCGCCCGCGGGCAACCGGTAGCCGAACGACGCGCCCTGGTACGAGACCTGGAAGTCCTGGTCGCCGCCGGTGTTGACGGCCACGAGCGCGATGCTGCCGTCCGGGTTGCGGAAGGCGACGTTCTCGATGCCGCCCTGGCCGTACCCGGTGGAGTCGATCCGGACCGCGCCCGGCTTGACGAACTTGCTCAGGTGGCCGAGGACGTAGTACTCGGCGTTGTAGGTGACGCTGCCGCCGTTGACGGTGACGACGCCCATGCAGTTGGTGCAGCTGCCGATGACCGGTCCGTGGTTGGCGTCCAGGGCGAGGTTCCAGAGCGAGACCGCCCGGGCCCAGTTGCGGGTGGCGCCGACGGCCAGGTTGCGGCCCTGCCACCGCAGCGAGTCGGCGAAGGTGCTGGCCGACTCGACGCCGGAGCACTCGGTGAAGAAGACGTCCTTGGCGGGCTGGGCGTTGTGCACGACCGACTGGGCGCCGGGGTCACCGGCGTAGCAGTGCCAGGCCGAGCCGGCCACGTTGCTGCCGGCGGCGTTGTTCACGGTCTGCGGGTACGACGTGTTGTCCCAGTTGTGGTCCCAGCCGAGGATGCGGGTGCTGAGCCCGGCGGCGCGCAGCTTCGGGGCGAGCAGGTTGATGACGCGGGCCTGCTGCTCGGCCGACATCAGCATGCCCGGATAACCGGGCGGGGAGAACTGCGGCTCGTTCTGCACGCTCAGGTAGCCGATGGGGACTCCGGCTGCCTGGTACGCCTGCACGAACCTGACCAGATAGTCGGCGTAGACACCCTCGTTGGCCTGGGCCAGCGAACCGCCGATGAGGTTGTTGTTGGTCTTCATCCACGCCGGCGCGCTCCACGGTGCACCCTTGACGGTGAGCTGCGGATTGAGCTGCCGGGCCTGCTGCAGCAGCGGCAGGATGTACGCGTTGTCATGGGCGGTCGAGAAGCGCGACAGCGAGGGATCGGCGGCACCGTCGTCGTAGGTGTAGAACGACCGGGAGAAGTCGCTGGCCCCGATCGGCTGCCGCACGAAGCTCAGGCCGATGCCGCTGCCGGTGCCGAACAACGCGTTCATGATGGTGGTGCGCTGCGACGAGTTGTAGACGTTCCAGGCGGCCGCGTCGGTGAACGACGCCCCGAAGCCCACCATGGACTGGTAGGTGGTGCCGGGGTTGACCGTGATCGTCGAGCCGCTGCCGGCCGTGCCGAAGGTGACGGCGGCCTTCTGGGTGAGCAGGTTGCCGCGGTCCGGTGTGGTGAGCCAGACGTTGGCGCTCGTGGCGGCGAAGGAGGCCGTGTCGGCGGCGACCACGTAGGCCGCGGCGCCCATGGTCACTACCGCGGAAGCGGTCAGGGCCACCAGCCGTCGCGTTCTTTCTGCCATGAGATGTCCTTTCGGGGGAGGGGACAGCTGTAACAGGATGAAACATTTCCGTAACACCGCTGTTTCTCAGAACACCGGCCCTCGGTCTTGTTGTCAACCACTTGGCATGGGTAGACGTCAATGAAACAAATGAAACGTAATGCGGGTGATGATCGAGCAAAGACGCCTGCGCGCGGCATTTCGCTGGTTACGTTCACAGCGTTCGTGCCGCTCGATCTCTGGAGGACCTTTGCCCGTCCTACCTGCTCTCGGCGTTGCCCTGGTGGCCGCCGGTGTGCTCGCTGTGCCCGTTACCGTGCAGGCTGCCGTCGCGGCGGAGTGGACCCAGCCCGGCTACGGCGCCGGGGACACGTACTACAACCCCGGCGAGTCGATCATCAACGCGGACAGCATCAACGCGGTGCGGCGCCGGTGGACCGTCGCGCTGCCGGAGGCCCGGGAACGGTGTGCGCGGGCGGCTGCGCCTGTGGTCGCCGGTGGACGGGTCTTCGTCGCCCAGGAGACCGGCGTCTCGGCGTACCAGGCCGGGACCGGGCGGCCGTCGTGGCGTTTCACCTGGTCGTCGCCCGAGGACGAGAGCACCCCGTACCTGGCGGTCTCCGGCGGCCTGCTCATCGTGGCCAACCAGGGTTGCCAGTCGCAGAGCGACCCGGACGGCACGGTCCGCGCGCTGGACACCGCTTCCGGCCGCCTCGTGTGGACCAGGCAGGTGTCGGCGCCGGTGGAATCGCTGGTCGTCGACCGGGGGATCGCCGTGGTCTCCGGGGAGTCGATGTCCGACACCCCGACCGTGATCGGCCTGGCGGTCAGCGACGGCACGCAGCGCTGGCAGCTCGCCGACCACTCCTCCGCCGGGGTGTCGGCCGGTGGCCGGGTGCTGGTCAGCCGGGTCGGCGGGGTGGGCACCTCCGCGCTCTCCGTGACGACCGGCGCGGTGGTGTGGACCAGGAAGATCGCCTGGGCCGGGCAGGCGGCGAGCCCGGCCGGGGACCGGTTCTACGCCTCCGGCAGCCGCAACGAGATGGTCAGCGTGGACGCCGCCACCGGCGCTGTCCGGTGGACCGCCGCCCGCAAGGCGAGCCCGCTCATCGCCACCGACGGCCGGCGCGTCTACCGGGCCATGGCGAAGGGCATCGAGGCCCTGGACGCCGGCACCGGTGCGCGCCGCTGGACCGTGTCCCTGCCGGGCAACGCCGGCCAGCCGGTCCGGGCGGGCGGCCTGCTCTACGCCACCGTGGACGGTGGCCGGCCGCTCGGCATCCTGCACGCGGCGAGCGGCGCCCGAGCATCCGCCGGCACCCAGATCGGCGCCGTCGTCGGCGGCAACGTGGTCGTGACCGGGGGCTGGATCTACGCGCTCAAGGGCAACACCATCTCCGGGTACGCGAGTTGACCCGTTCCCGCGTTCGCCGGACGATCTCGGGGTGGCAGCAGACCAGGGCAACGCCGGTTCCCGCACGTCCCGCCTCGACCGGCACCGGGCCGTCGCCGCCGCACTGACCGGGCTGGACGACGACGAACTGGCCGCCCGGGTCGACGCCGCAACGCCGCTGGGCGTGGGGATCGGCGGGCGGACCGCCCGGCTCGACGTGGCCGGGGTGCCCGTGTTCGTGAAGCGGATCCCGCTGACCGACCTGGAACGCCGTCCCGGGCACCTCGGCTCCACCGCCAACGTCTTCGGCCTGCCGACCTGTTACCAGTACGGGGTCGGCTCCACCGGCTTCGGCGCCTGGCGGGAACTGGCCACCCACCACACCACCACGCAGTGGGTACGCAGCGGGGTGTCGGACCGGTTCCCGCTTCTGCACCACTGGCGCGTCCTGCCGTCCCCACCCGCCACACTGCCCGGCTTCGGGGACTGGGACGGCGACCCGGCCGTGGCCCGCCGCCTGGCCGCGATCGAGGCCGCCACCGCCGGGATCGTGCTGTTCCTGGAGTTCCTGCCGTGGACGCTGCACGCCTGGCTGACCGAACGATTCGACGCGGGCGACGGCGAACGGGCCACCGCCTTCGCGGACCGGGAGCTGCGGGCGGCCACCGAGGTCACCCGGGCGCACGGCCTGGTTCACTTCGACGCCCACCCCGGCAACGTGCTCACCGACGGCCATCGGCTCTACCTGGCCGACTTCGGACTCGCCCTCGACCGGGCCTTCGATCTCTCACCGGCCGAGGCCGCGTTCCTCGATCTGCACCGGGACTGGGACCGCTGGGACACCCGGCGCTACCTCGTCAACTGGCTGTGCGGCCGGCTCGCCCCGCAAGCCGGCCGCACCTCCGTCATCCGCGC
>NZ_JBEZGQ010000595.1:4199-5322 GCF_040650095.1 Actinoplanes sp. NPDC048791
GCTGACCACTAGGCCCTTTTTCCCTTCGGCTGAGCTGGTTGCATGGGGGGCGTTGGGGGGGGGGGGCGCCGCGCCCGGGGCGGGGGGGGGGTAGGAGCGGGGGGGGGGCGCCCGGCCCCCCCCCAACCCCGCCCCCACCTCCGTCATCCGCGCCGGCGGGTCCGGGCTGCCGGCGTACGGCCGGGCCGTCATCACCCGGTACGCGCCCACGGTCCTGCTGCTCAACGACTTCTACGATCGCCTCGTCGCCGGGCCCAAGACCACGCCCTACCCCGCGCGGGAGTTGCTCACAGCCGGCCGAGAGCGGACGCCAGCAGTGTCGCCGCCGAGGCGATGACCGCGTTGTCGTAGGTGGCGTCCGGCGCCGTGCGGTTGGTGTAGATCGCCAGGATCAGCGGGGCGCCCGTCGGCGGGTGGACGATCGCGATGTCGTTCGCCGCGCCGTACGCGTCGGCGGAGCCGGTCTTGTCGCCGACCGTCCAGGAATCCGGCAGGCCGGCCCGGATCCGGGCGCCGCCCGTGGTGTTGGCGCGCAGCCAGCCGACCAGCCGGTCGCGGTCCTCGGGGTGCAGCTCGTGGCCGACGGTGAGGTTGCGCAGGTTGGTGGCCATGGCCGCGGGGGTGGTCGTGTCGCGCGGTGACGCGGGCGACCAGTCGTTCAGCTCGGTCTCCCAGCGGTCCAGCCGGGTGACCGGGTCGCCGAGGCAGCGGGCGTAGCGGGTCAGCCCGGCCGGTCCGCCGATCCGCTCCAGCAGCAGGTTCCCGGCGAGGTTGTCGCTGTAGTCGATGGCGGCCGCGCACAGCTCCGCGACGGTGAGCCCGTCGGCGACGTGTTCGGCGGTGATCGGCGAATTCGGCAGCAGGTCGTCCGCGGTCCAGTGGATGACCCGGTCCAGCAGGCCCGGCTCGCGGCCGCGGGCGCGGTCCAGGACCGCCGCCGCGGCGAGGGCCTTGAAGGTGGACAGCAGCGGGAAACGCTCGTTCGCGCGGTGCCCGACGGTCCGGCCGGTGCCCGTGTCGATCCCGACGGCGCCGATCCGGCCGTCGTAGTCCCGTTCCAGCCGGCGCAGGCCCGTGGCGGCCTGCGCCGGGGTGCCGGGCAGGGGCAGCAGCGCCGCGGGCG
>NZ_JBEZGQ010000596.1:0-5322 GCF_040650095.1 Actinoplanes sp. NPDC048791
GGTGGGGGACAAGTCGCTGACCCTGAGCCCGAAGGCGATCGCCCAGGGCCTGGTCTTCCGGGCCGACGACGACGGCCGGCTCACCCCCGCGGTCGACGGCCCCAAGCTGCACGCCGCGGCGGCCAAGGCGTTCGCGGCGGTCGAGCGGGAGCCGGAGCAGGCGACGATCACCGTCGCCGGCGGCAAGCCGAAGATCGTCGCGGGTACCCCCGGCGACCTGGTCGACCTGGCCAAGCTCGGGCCGGCCCTGCTCGCGGTGCTGCCCAACCCGGCGCCCCGCACGGTCGATGCGGAGCTGTCCCGGCAGGAGGGCGCCACCACCGAGAGCGACCTGGCCAAGCTCGGCGTCAAGGAGAAGGTCTCGACCTTCACCACCTACTTCACCGGTGGCAGCAAGTCGCCGCGCAGCCAGAACATCATGACCATCGCCCGGGCCGTCGACGGCGCCGTGGTCCAGCCGGGCGAGACCTTCTCGCTGAACAAGCACACCGGCGAGCGGACGTACGCCGCCGGCTATAAGGACGCACCGGTCATCGTGGGCGGCAAGCTGGAGCCCGGCGTCGGTGGCGGGGCCTCGCAGTTCACCACCACGTTGTTCAACGCCGCCTACTACGCGGGGCTGGAGGACGTCGAGCACAAGCCGCACTCGTTCTACTTCTCCCGCTATCCGGCGGTCATCGAGTCGACGATCTTCTATCCGACCCTCGATCTGAAGTTCAAGAACACCACGCCGTACGGGATCCTGATCGACACCTCGTACACCGGCAAGTCGGTGACCGTGTCGATGTGGAGCACCAAGGTCTACGACAGCGTCAAGACCGTACGCAGCCCGCGCCGCAACATCACCTCACCGCCGACCGTCTACCGCGAGCCAGGCCCGAAGTGCATCACTTCCAGCGGACTCCCAGGTTTCACCCAGGACGCATGGCGCGTCATCCGCAAGGATGGGAAAGAGGTCGAGCGCGAGAAGTTCACCTGGCGCTACGATCCCGAGCCTAGATTCATCTGCGGCGCGAAGCCGTAGCACGTCCGGGGAGGACGCAATGAGGCAGCGTTGGGTGCAGATCGCTTCGTTGGCCGCGGCTCTGTTCGCGATCAACGTGATCGCGCGAGTGGTGATCCGCATCGGGTTCAACGAGGACGACACGGCCCAGAACAGGGTCTCCATCGTCATGTTCGCCGTGATCGGGCTGGTGCTGGCGACCGTCACCTTCTTCCGGTCCCAGCGGGTGCCGCCGAGCAGCTGGCTGCCCGAGCTGGCGGCCGCGGCGATCGGCGGCATGCTGCTGACCATCCTGGTCGGCCCGTTCGTCAGCGGCGACGGCCCGTTCTCCGGCGGCGCCGGCAACTTCTTCTCCCAGGTGTGGCTCTACGGCGGCTTCGCCATCGTGGGCACGCTGCTCGGCTACTGGCTCGCCACGATGCTGGGCCGCGACTACCGCTCGAAGTCGCTGGCGGCCTTCGCCAAGGCCAAGCTGACCAAGCCGCGCCGGGTGGTCCGCCGCTAGAGCGGGGCTTCGCGGGTCAGGTAGGTGTGGTGGGTGCTGAAGCCCAGACCCTGATAGAGCGCCACCGCGGCCGTGTTGCGCTCCTCCACCTGGAGGTAGGCGCGCACGGCGCCGCGCTGGGTCGCCCACTGCGCCACCGCGCGCATCACGTGCCGGCCCAGGCCGCGCCGGCGGGCCGCGGGTGCCGTCTGCACCAGCGAGACGCCGAGCCAGCGGCCCGGGCCGGGACCGGTCACCGCGCCGCGGGCGACCCCGAGCAGGGTGCCGTCCTCGTCCTGCACGGAGGCGAAGACGACATCCTCCACGGCGGTGAGAATGTGCCGGGCCGAAGCGGGTAGGCGGCCTTTGTGCGCCGAGACCATCGCCAGCCAGGCGTCCGTGGGGGAGTCGGCCAGCTCCACCGGAGGCAGGTCCCGCCGGGCCTCGACCTCGCTGATCAGCGACTGCACCGCGCCGGTCTGCACCAGCACCAGCGGGCGGGAGGTCCAGCCGCGGGCGTCCAGGGCGGCGTTGACCGGGGCGGCCAGCGGCATCGGAGTGTTGATCATCGGCTGCTGGCCCTTGGCCGCGTACCACTGCTCGACCGCGTCGATGGCGGCCTCCAGCGTGCGGTCCGGGTCGCCGATCGGCAGGGCCGCGTTGGCCCGCCCGGTCCAGTTGTCCGCCGCGCGCAGGATCCAGCTGCCCAGCCGGGCCTGGGTCGGCGCCGGCCAGGCGTCGTTGGCCGCCAGCTCGAGGGCGATCACATCGGCGGCGGGCGGCCGGCGGGCGGCGGGCACTCGCTTGGCGCGGTGCACCTCCCGCAGCGGTACGCGCAGAGTGCCCTGGGCGGTGGCCAGAGTGAGTTCCGTCTCGGTCAATTCGACCAGCTCGCCGAGCGCGTCCGTGAAAAGTGGGCGATCCTGGGAAACGCCTACAATTCGGCGGACCACCACCCGGTGTCCCACATCCTGCCGTCGGAGCACGTGCCACCTCCTCCCGGCGAGATACTAGGCTCTGCCCGTAACGCCGCGGTGTCCCGCGGCGTGGCTCTGGAAGGGAAAGACCCGTGACCTACATCATCGCTGAGCCCTGCGTCGATGTGCTCGACAAGGCATGCATCGAAGAGTGCCCGGTCGACTGCATCTACGAGGGCAATCGGATGCTCTACATCCACCCCGATGAATGTGTCGACTGCGGAGCCTGTGAGCCGGTCTGCCCGGTGGAGGCCATCTTCTACGAGGATGACGTGCCGGAGCAGTGGAAGGACTACACGAACGCGAACTACGAGTTCTTCGAGGATCTCGGCTCGCCAGGTGGCGCCTCCAAGGTTGGCAAGATCGACAAGGACACCCCGTTCGTGACGGCGCAGCCGCCGCGCGGGGACGCGCACTGACCGTGCTGTCGGCCTCGCTGCCCGATTTCCCCTGGGACCTGCTGCAGCCCGCCAAGCAGGTTGCGGCGGGCCACCCGGACGGCATCGTGGACCTGTCGATCGGCACCCCGGTCGACCCGGTCCCGCCGCTGATCCGGGCGGCGCTGACCGAGGCGGCCGACGCGCCGGGCTACCCGCTCACGGCCGGCACCCCGGCGCTGCGCACGGCCATGGCCGACTGGCTGGCCCGCACCTGCGGCGCCACCGGCCGGCTCGGCGTGCTGCCCACGATCGGCTCCAAGGAGCTGGTGGCGTGGCTGCCGACGCTGCTCGGGATCGGCCGCGGCGACGTCGTGGTGATCCCCCAGGTCTGCTACCCGACGTACGAGGTCGGGGTGCGCCTGGCCGGCGCCGAGGTGGTCCGCTCCGACTCCACGCTCGCCCTGGGGCCCGACCCCAGGGTGAAGATGATCTGGATCAACTCGCCGTCGAACCCGACCGGCCGCGTGCTCCCGGCCGACCACCTGCGCAAGGTGGTCGACTGGGCGCGCGAGCGCGGTGCTGTCGTGGTCAGCGACGAGTGCTATCTCACGCTGGGCTGGGACGAGCAGCCCGTGTCGGTGCTCTCGGACGAGGTCTGCGGCGGCGACTACACGGGCGTGATCTCCGTGCACTCGCTGTCCAAGCGGTCGAACCTGGCCGGCTACCGGGCCGGCTTCCTCGGCGGCGACCCGGCCCTGATCGCCGAACTGCTGGCGGTCCGCAAGCACGCCGGCATGATCGTGCCAGCCCCCGTGCAGGCGGCGATGGTGGCCGCCCTCGGTGACGAGTTCCACGTGACGGCCCAGCGTGCGCTCTACGCGGCACGCCGGGAGTCGCTGCGGGAGGCGCTGCTCAAGGCGGGCTTCGAGATCGAGCACTCGGCCGCCGGGCTCTACCTCTGGTCGACCCGCGGCGAGGACTGCTGGGCGACAGTGGACTGGCTCGCCCAGCGCGGCATCCTGGCGGCCCCCGGCGCGTTCTACGGCCCGGCCGCGGCCCGGCACGTGCGGATCGCCCTGACCGCCACCGACGAACGCGTCGCCGCGGCCGTCAGCCGCCTCACCGCCGGCTGACCCCCGCCCGGATCCGGGGTCCCACGCATCGCTCGTGGTCGCTACGCTCATGGCGTTGTGACGACGGGGCTACGGGGAGGCGTCGTGGGCGATCCTGGCATCAATGTGGAGACGGGCGGGCTCACCAAGTTCGCCACCGACGTACGGGCGGATGTCGACAACATCACCGAGCCGGCGGTGGGCCGCGCGACCCTCCCGCTCGACAGCGTGCCGTTCGGCGCACAGAACGCCAGTGGCGGCGTCCACGCCGCCAAAGAGCGGTACGCCCGCAGCCTGACCGCGTCCACCGAGAACCTCAGCAACTTCCTGGCCGCCGCCCGCCTGCTCGCCGCCGCGGCGGAGAAGGTGGCCGCCGAGTTCGACGCCACCGACGCCCGTTCGGCCGAGGGCACCAAGCGCGTCGAGCAGGCCCTGTTCAGCGCGGCCGAGGAGGCCCGCCGCGCCCGCATCGCCGCCGAGCAGGCCGCCCATCCGCGCTACCCGAACGGCAAGGCGGTGGCGCTGTGACCGAGCCGGTGCTGACCAGCAGCTGGTGCACGGCCTGGGGGTCGTACAACACGCCCCGGCTGTGGGCGATGGTCAAGGACGAGGACGACCCGGAGGCCTGGCGCCAGGTGTCCGCCTGGGGCGAGATCTCGGGTGCCATGAAGGACCAGCGGGCGCTGCTGCTCAAGGCCCGCGAGGCACTGGTGACCGCCTGGCCGCCGGAGCAGAACAACTCGGCGGCGGCGTTCGTGGCCGAGGTCGACAAGCTGATCGGCCGGATGGACGCGGCCAAGACCGAGGCCGACGACACGGCCACCGGGCTGGCCAACATCCTGGAGGCCCTGCGCCAGGCGAAGAGGAACATCGAGCCGCTCTGGGAGCAGTACAAGCAGAAGAGCGACGACCTCGTTCCGGCGTGGTGGGACAACGCCGAGGAGGAGCTGGACAAGCAGGCCCAGTCCCACATGATCACGGCTGAGCAGGTCGTGCAGGACAACGTGGGCCGGCTGCGCGTCCCGGACCCGTACGTCCTGGACCCGATCGATCCCCACTATGAGCGGGAGACGCTTCCGGACGACGACCGCTCGGGCAGCGGCTCGTCGGGGGCCGCGCCAGCGACCGCATCGTCCGGAGGCCGCGGCGGTGCTGGCGGGGTGAGCGTGCCGGTGCCGCATGATCCGGTGCCGCCGCTGCCTGGTCGCGATCCGATCGTCCCGGAGGGATCCCCCAGCGGCGGCAGCGGTCCTGGGCTCGCGGAGGTCATCAGCCCGCCGGTGGTCAGTCCGGGCCCGGTGAGTACGCCCGGAGTGCTCTCGCCCGGAGCACCTTCGCCCGGCGTTGGTGGCCCCGGCATCGTGCC
>NZ_JBEZGQ010000597.1:0-5319 GCF_040650095.1 Actinoplanes sp. NPDC048791
GGCCGCCGCTGTCTCGGCCATCCGCCCGGCCCTGGCCGGCCGCAAGCACCGCGTTGTCGCCTGCCCGACCACCTTCGCCGAGCTGGAGAGCGTCCGCGCCGGGATAAGTGCCGACCTGCTGCGCACGGCCGGCTACTCGGTGCAGGTGGATCCGGTCGCGGGCGCAGTCCGCGTCGAGGGCGACATCCCGGCCGACGTCGCCGCCGCGCTCATCGACCGCTACGGCCGGGCCGTCGTCGTGGAGCGCGACGGAGCCGCCCGCCGGTCCGCGTGAGTCAGCTGGTGATGTCGCGGCCGGCGAAGCGGGCCCACGCCGCCGACAGGAACACCAGGATGTAGGCGCCGGCCGACAGCAGCCCGGGCGTCAGCGCGTCGAAGGACACCGGGTCGCGCAGCAGCTCCCCGAAGTCCTGCCAGTGCCGGGTCAGCAGGTACGGATGCAGCCAGTCCAGCTGCGGGATCTGCTGGAGCACGAAGCTGGCCACCGTCAGCATGGTCAGCGCGATGGTGGCACCCATCGGCTGCTCGGTGAGCGTCGACAGGAACAGCCCCATGGCGCCCAGCGCCGACAGGCACACCCCGAGGAACAGGCAGACGCCGAGCAGCCGCAGCAGGGCCTCGCCGAAGCCGACCTGGGTGCCTGACAGCAGCGTGACGTCCCCGCCGCCGAAGAGGATCAGCCCGATCACCAGCCCCGAGACCGCCACCACCAGCGGCGCCAGGAACGCGCCGGCGACGATGCCGGCGTACTTGACGGCCAGCAGGCGGGTCCGGCCCACCGGCACGGTCAGCAGGTAACGCAGCGTGCCCTGGTTGGCCTCGCCGGCTACGGCGTCCCCGGCCAGCATCGCGATGGCGATCGGCAGGAACAGTCCCAGCTCGACGCCGAGCGCGGCCAGCGCCACGAAGAAGCCGTTGCCGGTGATCTGGGCGAAGAAGTCCGGACCGCCGCCGGGGCGGTCCGAGGTGTCCGGCGCGGCCACCTTCATGGCCACGGCCAGCACGACCGGTACGGCGGCCAGCGCGGCCAGGCCGACCTGGTTGCGCCGGCGCACCGCGATCAGGCGCAACTCGGAGCGCAGGAACCGGGTGGAGACCCGGCGTACCGGGGTCGCCGGGACCCCGGCCACCTCAACCGCTGACATCGAAGCCTCTTCCGGTCAGGGAGACGAACACGTCCTCGAGGCTGGGCGACTCGGCCGCGAAGCCGCGTACCGCCACCCCGTCGTGCACCAGCGCGGCCACCACCTTCTCCGGCGCGATCGCGCCGAGCTGGCCGGTGGCCTCGGCCGCCGTCTCGGCGACCTCGGTCAGGCCCAGCGTGCGCAGCACCTGGGCGGCCTGGGCCGGCTGGTCGGTCAGCACCCGGGCCCGCGGTGCCGCGTCCGAGCGCAGCTGGGCCAGCGGCTCCTGGGCGACCAGCTTGCCGCGGTGCATGACCCCGACGTGCGTGCAGACCTGCTCGACCTCGGCCAGCAGATGCGTGCTGAGCAGCACCGTCGCGCCCTCCGCGGCGAGCGCCCCGACCAGCGCGCGCACCTCGCGGGTGCCCTGCGGGTCCAGGCCGTTCGTCGGTTCGTCGAGGATGAGCAGCTCCCGCGGCACCAGCAGGGCGGCCGCGATGGCCAGCCGCTGCTTCATGCCGAGCGAGTAGGTGCGGTAGCGCTTGCCGGCCGCCGCGCCCAGCCCCACCCGGTCCAGGGCCGCGGCGATCCGGGCGTCCGACGTCCGGGCCTCGGCGCTGCGATCGGCCGCGTCCACCCGGCGCAGATTGTCACGCCCCGACAGGTACGGGTGGAAGCCGGGGCCCTCGACCAGCGCGCCGACGCGGGGGAGCACGTCGGCGGCGTGCTCCGGCATCGCCGCGCCGAGCAGCTCGTACTGCCCGGCGGTGGGGCCGATCAGCCCCAGCAGCATCCGGATCGTGGTGGTCTTGCCCGAGCCGTTCGGGCCGAGGAAGCCGTAGACCGAACCGCGGGGGACAGCCAGGTCGACGGTGTCCACCGCGACCTGGCTGCCGAACCGCTTGGTCAGCCCCTGTGTGGCGACCGCGAGGTCAGTCACTTTCCGGCTGCCTCATACAGCTTCTCCGGGGCCACCGCGCCGACCAGGACCCGGCCGTCGTCGGTGATCAGCGCGCTGAACAGGGCGCTGGTCAGCAGGTGCCCGCTGCCCCAGCTGCCGCTGACCTTCGGCAGCGTCCCGACGATGGCGTCCAGCTGCCCGGCCGCGCCCGCCGCGCCGTCCTTGGCCTTGGCGTCGTCACCCTTGGGCATCTTGGCCACCAGCACCGACGTCCAGCCCTTGCCGACGACCTTGGTGCCCTCGGCGGCTTCCTTCTGCGCCTTCTCCGCCTCGGGCGTGATCGCCTTCTCGCGCTCCTTGGCGATGTCGGCCTCGCTCGGCTCGGTCACCTTGGTGCCCGGCGGCGGGTTGAAGGTGAACTGCTGGGCGTCCGGCACCTCGAAGCTGACCTGCTGGAACGCCACCCGTACGGCCGGGTCGTTGGCACCCTTGGCGTACACGTCCACGCCCAGCGGGATGTGCTTCTCCGCGTCGATGGCCAGGCGCACCTGGCCCACCAGCGAGGCGGTGTCACGCGGGGTGAGGACCAGCTCGTACGCGTCCCGGCCGGCGACCTTGGCCGCGCCGGTCGTGGTGACCGCCGTGGTCGGGTCGATCGCGGCGAGCGCCGCGTCGGCGGCCTCCTGCGGCGTCGATGGCACACCCGACGGCAGCGCATCGGGCTTGGCCGCCTTGCCGGCCTTGTCCGCCGGCAGCTTGAAGTGCGTCGCCGAGCTGTCGGCGCTGCGCCACATCCACACGTCGGAACCGTTGCGGATCACGTCGGTCTCGCCGAGCGTGCCCATCAGGGCGAGGCGTGCCTTGTCCTCGCCGGCGTACCAGACCCGCGCGGTGTTGCTGCCCGCGACGAGATTCATGATCTCCGAGCTGCCGGCCCCGCTGGTGACGCCGGGCAGCGACGGCAGGCCCAGGTCGGCCGTCTGCACGACCGTGCCGGAGAAGCCGTCGACCTTCGCGTTCTGCACGTCGACCAGCAGCTGAGCCGCGCTGCGCTCGGGCAGCGAGGGGTCCGCGCTGGCGACGATCGTGCCCGCCGCGGCGCCGCCTCCGATGACGACGACCGCTGCTGCTGCCGGAACCAGCCAGCGCAGTGCGGGCCTTGACCTGAACACACTCACGATGAGCACCTCCCGTTGTCTGCAGCCATCCTGCGCCGCACCGGCTGTGACGCCGCTGAGAACATCCCCTAGGGGTTGCCCCGCCCGTGCCAAGGTAGTGGGGTGCGGTTGCTGGTGGTGGAGGATGAGGCGCGGCTCGCGGCTGCCCTGCAGCGTGGTCTGCAGGCCGAGGGTTTCGCGGTGGACGTGACCGGCGACGGTCAGGACGGGCTGGAGCTGGCCCGTCACGGTGACTATGACGCGATGATCCTCGACGTCATGCTGCCGCGGCTGTCCGGCTACCGGGTGGTGCGCCAGCTGCGCGCCGAGCAGAAATGGCTGCCGGTGCTGATGCTCTCGGCCAAGGACGGCGAGTACGACCAGGCCGACGGGCTGGACTGCGGCGCCGACGACTACCTGACCAAACCCTTCTCGTACGTGGTGCTGCTGGCCCGGTTGCGGGCGCTGCTGCGGCGGGGCACCCCGGAACGCCCGGCGGTGCTGCGCCACGGTGACCTGGAGCTGGACCCGGCGCAGCGCAAGGTGACCGTGGCCGGGGCCGAGGTGGTGCTGACCGCCCGCGAGTTCGCCCTGCTGGAATACCTGCTGCGCCGCCCCGGCGAGGTGGTCTCCAAGACCGAGCTGCTCGACCACGTCTGGGACGCCGCGCTGGACACCGCCGCGAACGCGGTCGAGGTCTACGTCGGCTATCTGCGCCGCAAGATCGGCCGGGACCGGCTGGAGACGGTCCGCGGCGCGGGCTACCGGCTGGCCGCCGTCGACGGGTCCTGAGCGTGGCCTGGCTGCGCCGGCTGAGCCTGCGGGCGCGGCTGCTGCTGGTGTCGGTGGTGGTGCTCTTCGTCGGGCTGGCCGGCGGCGGCGTGGTGCTGGTCGCGACGATGAACTTCGCCCTGCTGCGCACGGCGAACAACGAGGCCCTGCAGACCGCCGACGCGATCGCCGATCTGGTCGACGCGGAGACGGTGAGTGATCCGCTGCCGGCTGCTCCGGGCGTACGGGTGCAGATCGTCGACGCCCAGGACCGGGTCCGTTCCGTGTCCGCCGGCGCCGACCGGTTGGTGCCGATCCTCTACCCGGACGAGATGGACGCGCTGGGGGACCGGGAGGGCCAGTTCATCCCCGGCAACCGGATCGGCTTCGACGGCCGGGTCCGGGTGGTCATGGTGACGGCCGGGCCCGCGAACGACCGGGTCCGGGTGCTGGTCGCGCGGCCCACCTCGGACCTCACCCAGGGCCTGCAACTGCTGCGCACCACCCTGCTGCTCACGTTCCCGGCGTTGGTGGCGCTGCTCGCGCTGGTCGCCTGGCGGGTGGTCGGCGCGACGCTGCGCCCGGTCGAGGCGTTGCGGGCCGGCGCCGAGGAGATCACCGGCGGGGCCCGCTCCGACCGGCTCCCGGTGCCCGACTCGCACGACGAGATCCACCGGCTGGCGGTCACCCTCAACGGCATGCTGCACCGCCTGGACGCGGCCCGGGGACGGCAGCGGGCCTTCGTCGCCGACGCCGCCCACGAGTTGCGCAGCCCGCTGACCAACATGCGCACCGAGCTGGAGGTGGCGCAGCGGCTGCCGGACACCACCGACTGGCCGGCGCTCGCCGACGACCTGCTGACCGATGTGGACAGACTCAGCCGGCTGGTCGACGACCTGCTGCTGCTGGCCCGGGCCGACGACGGCAGCACCCGGGTCGAGGAACGGCGGATGGAGACTGTGGAGCTGGGCCAGCTGCTGGGCGAGGTCGCGGCCCGCTACCCGGCGGTGGAGTACGAACGCCCGGCGGTGCCGCTGCGCACCCGCGGGGAACGCGACGCGCTCGGCCGGGTGGTGGCCAACCTGCTCGACAACGCCGTCCGGCACGCCGCGTCGTCGGTACGGCTCACGGTGCTGGCCGACGGCGCGTACCAGATGATCTCGGTCTCGGACGACGGCCCGGGCATCCCGGCGGCCGACCGGGAACGGGTCTTCGACCGCTTCACCCGGCTCGACGACGCGCGGGCCCGCGACGCCGGCGGTTCGGGGCTGGGCCTGGCCATCGTCCGCGAACTGGTCCGCCGGCACCGGGGCACCGTGGTGCTGCGGGGCGCCTCCCCGCCGCCGGGGCTGCGCGTGGACGTCCG
>NZ_JBEZGQ010000598.1:0-5312 GCF_040650095.1 Actinoplanes sp. NPDC048791
GTGCCGGGCCGGCTGAGCGAGCTGGCCGCGCTGGAGCGCGGGCTCCCGGAGCTGGTCGCGGGGCCCGGCATGCTGCACGGCGACCTGCGGGTGGACAACGTTCTGCTGGACGCGTACGGCGCAGCGTGGCTCTGCGACTGGACCTGGCCCTGCCTCGGCGCCCCGTGGTTCGACACGGTGACGTTGCTGGTCACGGCGTACGCGAGCGCCCTCGACGTGGATGCCGCCCTGGAGCCGTGGCAGCCGCCGGCGGACGGTGTCGACGGCGCCCTGGCCGCGCTCAGCGGATACTGGCTGACCAGCGCGGCCCGCGGTCCCAGCAGCGCCTCGCCGCACAGCCGGCAGCATCAACGGTTCAGTGGCGGACAAGCCCTCGCCTGGCTGGCCGAGCGCCGCGGCTGGGCGCCACCGAAGTGAGCCGTGAGCCGGCCGGGCAGCCGAGCGATTTGGGCGGCGCGAAGCGGGCCTGATACATTGGTTCGTCGCGTGTGGTGACGTTGCTTTTTGCTGTGTCGCCACCGTCCGAGTACATCATCCGAACTAGTCAGGACAAGGCTGTCGCGTGGCGAACATCAAGTCCCAGATCAAGCGCAACCGGCAGAACGAGAAGGCCAGGCTGCGCAACAAGTCGGTCAAGTCGTCGCTGAAGACCGTGATCCGCAAGCTGAACGAGGCGAGCGCGTCCGGCAACACCGAGACGGCTACCGCGCTGCTGCGTGACGCCTCGCGTCAGCTCGACAAGGCTGCGAGCAAGGGCGTCATTCACAAGAACCAGGCGGCGAACCGCAAGTCGGCCATCGCCAAGCGGATCGCCTCGCTGTCTGCCTGACCGCAGGCTGGTTCCAGCGTCATACACCTCTGGGCACCGCCGAACCTCCGGGTTCAGCGGTGCCTGAGTTGTTTCCCCAGCCAGGGGACACAGTCAGTTGGGCAGTGGGAGTAGCACGCCCGCCTACTCGTAGCGGCGGGCTGCCGACTGTCGTGCGCGCTGCTGGCTGTCGTCGAGGTCCTCGGTCCACTGCCGGGTCACCGGCGGACCGTTCAGCGCGCTCGCGTCCATGACGGCCGGGGTCCAGCGATCCTCGTCGGGCGGCCCGGAAGTCAGGTCTGTGGTGCTTCGCCGGACGACGGCCGGACGCAGTGCGGGTGACCCGCTCTCCGGCGCAGCCGCGCTGACCTGCGCAATCACGGCGGGCGACAGACGAACCGTCGCCGCTCCCGGTGAGGCAGCGGAGGCGCGAACCCCGGCAACCGGCGGTCGGGTGGTCGCGGGACGGATCAGGGCGCCGGCGACCACGTCGTTGAGCTTGACCATGGCCGCGACGGTCAGCGGCAGCGCCAGCACGCCCCACCAGCTGACCAGCTCGGCCAGCGCCAGCAGGATGCCCAGCGCGACGGCGCCCTCCAGGAACACGAAGCAGAGGAAGCCACCGGGCGCGAGATATTGCAGGCCGAGCATGCGGGCGTAGAGCGGCTGCTGACGGGCCTCGTCGCGGGACAGCCCGACCCGGCGTGACCTGGTCATCGGGCGCCACCGGAGTTACGGGCGGCGGCGACGGCGAAGACGGCGCGCTCCAGTGCGTACCCCCGGTCCTCGGCACCGCCCTTGACCGCCGCGTTGCAATCGGCCGCCGCGCGCATCGCGTCGACCAGGCCCTCCGGCGTCCAGCCGCGGCTGCGCTCCTGGGCTTTCTGGATCTTCCACGCGGGCATGCCGAGCGAACTGGCCATCTGGTACGGGTTGCCGCGGCCGGCCGAAGCGACCCGGGCGACCGTGCGCACACCGTCGGCGATCGCGTCGGCGATCGGCACCGGGTCGACACCCACGTGCAGGGCCCAGCGCAGCGCCTCGAGCGCACCCGGGACGTCACCGACCATGGCGGCGTCGGCGACCGCGAAGCCGCTGACCTCGGCGCGGCCCTTGTAGTAGCGCGAGACGACGGCCGCGCTGATCTTGCCGTCGGTGTCGGCGAGCAGTTGCGAGCAGGCGGCGGCGATCTCCCGCAGGTCGGTGCCGTCCGCCGCCAGCAGCGCGGACGCGGCGGCCTCGTCGCATCGGCCACCGTTGCGGCGGAACTCGTCACGCACGAACGCGATCCGCTCGCGCTCCCCCTTGAGCTTGGCGACGGGGACGACGGTCGCGCCGGCGGCCCGCAGCCCGTCGGCGAACGCCTTGCCCTTGGCGCCACCCACGTGGGAGACGATCAGCGAGACGTCGGGGTCCGGATTTTTGGCGTAGGCCAGCAGTGCGGTGACGAGGTCTTTGCGCGCGTCCTGGCCGCTGCGGACGACCAGAACGCGGCGCCCGCCGAACAGTGACGGGCTGAGCATCTCGGCGACCTCACCGGCGCTGAGCGCACCGGCCTCGTATTCGCGGACGTCCGCGCCGGGCTCATCCGCCCGTGCGGCGGCGACCGCGGCGGCGATCGCCCGGGCAGCGAGCAACTCCTCGTCACCTTGGACGAGCAGCAACGGTGCCGGGGACGCGGTGTTCACGTCGGAAATCTTCGCACGAAGGTCTGACGCTTCCGCACGACTCACTCCTGCGCGCAGCCCGCTGACCGAGGAACGCGAAACCCGACATATCGGTGATCCGCCATGCGGTCGCCGCCGTAATGGTTCTCGATCAGGCTGAATGTCTGGCTCGCCGGACGAAGGTGATCCCACCCACATCCGAACCGATCGCCCGGGGTCGAAGGGAACGCTCGGCCTAATCCGGGCGTGTCGTTGTGACGATCGACGGCCGGCCCGGTCGTCAGTGGTCCTTCGGGAGGTCGGCGGACGCGGTGGCCCAGGTCTTGTTCGGACTGGCCGCCAGCGCGAAGGTGACCGTGCCGCCGGTCTGCACGAACGACTCCGGGAGCCAGGAGCGGCGCAGCGTCGAGCCGTTCAGCTTGAGCCCCTGGACGTACGGCTCCGCGGAGTTCGCATTCACCGTCAGGCGGACACCGTTGCTGCGGTCGATCACGACGCGGGTGAACACCGGGCTACCCAGGAGCATCTCCGCCCGTCCGGGAACCTGCGGGAACATGCCGATCGCCGCGAACGCGTACCAGGCGCTCATCGTGCCCAGGTCGTCGTTGCCGGGCAGACCCGCCGGACCCGTCCCGTACGCGGTGTCGACGATCTGCCGCACAGTCTCCTGGGTCTTCCACGGCTGGCCGAGCCCGTTGTACATCCACGGCACATGGATGCCCGGCTCGTTGGTCGGGTCGTAGCGGAGCGGGTTGCCGCCGAGCACCGCCCAGTTGCCGTTCTCGTCGTGGAACAGCCCGTCCAGCCGGGTCGCCGCCGCCGTACGCCCGCCCATGAGCGCCGCCAGTCCGGACACGTCCTGCGGCACCATCCACGTGTACGTGGCACTGGACCCCTGCGCGAAGCCCACATCCGTCGACGGCGTGAAGCCGCTCTGCCAGCTGCCGTCCGCCCGCCGCGCCGCCTGGTACCCGACCGCCGGGTTGTACGTGTTCTTCCAGTAGTCGCCACGCGGCAGCAGCTGCCGGTACAGGTCATTGCGCCCGGCCCGCCGCGCCCACATCGCCAGGGAGAAGTCGGCCAGCGAGTTCTCCAGGGTCTCCGCGGCACCGCCCCAGCAGTGGCAGATGTCGTTCGCCGCGTACTTCAACGCCAGGTACGTATTGAGCGTCGGCCGCTGCCCGAGGCACTGACCGGGGCAACCGGCGTCGGAGAGGGCGTCCGGATTCTGCACGGTCGCCTGCCGGACGAGCGAGTCGAGCGCCGCCCGGGCATCGAAGTTGCGGGCGCCCATGGCGTAGTACGTGGCCAGCGTCGGCGCGGCCGGGTCACCGGTCATGACGTGGGTCGGGGCGCCGAGGTGCAGCCAGCGGTCCCAGATGCCGTTGTTCTGGGCGGCGAAGTCCAGCATCGACTGGGCCATGTCCCCGGCCACGTCGGGCCGCAGCAGTGCGAGGAACTGGATCTGCGCCCGGTACTGGTCCCAGCCGGAGAACGTGCCGTACGCCGCCCGCTGGCCGGCCCGGATGCTGTGGATCTGCCGGTCGGCGCCGAGGTAGCGGCCGTCCAGGTCGTTCATCGTCTGCGGTTGCATCAGCGAGTGGTAGACGGCGGTGTAGAAGGCTTTCGTCCGTGCCTCGGTGCCGCCGCCGACCCGGATGCGCTTGAGCTCGGTGTTCCAGGCGTCGCGGGTGGCCGCGGCGACGGAGTCGACGGTGGCGGTGGCGGGGACCTCGGCGTCCCGGTTGGCGGCGGCGCCGGCCAGGCTCACGTACGAGATCCCGACCCGCATGCGCACCGCCCCACCGGCGGCCGTGTCGAAGCCCACCCAGCCGCCGGAGCCCTTGCCGGCCCGGTCCGCGCCGGTGAGGTAGCCCTCTCCTCCGGTGGCCGTGGTGCCGCCCGGGGTGACGGTCGCGTTCTGCCAGGTCCCGGTCCGGGCGAAGGCACGGTCGAAGACCGCGCTGAAGTAGAGCCGGTAGTACGAGCGGCGGTTCGGGTTGGTCGCCCCGCCACCGTTGCCCCGGCGCCCGCAGAAGCCGCCGGTGAGCACCGACCCGGTGACGGTACGACTGCCGGCGTCGATGGTGATCTCGGCGTCCTCGCTGCCGTTGAGCGAGTTGGACGTGCGGAACAGCAGGTTGGCGGCCGAGCCGGTGGGGAAGGTGAAGTCGCCGACGCCGGCCCGGGTGCTGACGGCGAGGTCGGTCCGTACGCCGTTGTCGAGTCCGACGGTGTACCGGCCGGGGGCGGCGGACTCGTTGGCGTGCGCGAACGTCGAGACGTACTGCTGATCACGGGTGTCCGCGGTGGGTGAGGTGGTGACGTCCCCCACGTACGGCATGATCGGCACGTCCCCGGCGGCCCCCGGGCTGCAGCCCGCGCCGTTGACGTGGGTCAGGCTGAAGCCACGCACCTTGGTGACGTTGTACTCGTAGCCGTTGGCCGCACCGGTGTTGGTCTGGTCGCCGTTGGTGCTGGTCGGGCTCCAGGCGATCATGCCGAACGGCCGGGTCGCGCCGGGCCACGTGTTGCCGCCGCGGGTGGTCCCGATGAACGGATCCACATAGCCCGCCGGATCGTCGACCAGCGGCACCACAGCGGGTGCGGCGGCGGCCGCCACGACCGGCGTCAGCGTCACGACCAGGACCGCTCCCACGACCCCGGCCAGCACTGCACGAACACGAGACGTCGACATACGTGGACCCTACGACGAAGTTGATGATCACCGATGTGCCCGGGCCCGGCCGCCGGGTGAACGCTGCGCGAACCGTCACCCGCGCCGCCCGGCCAGCCACTGCTCGAAGGTCTGCGTGCCCCGCGGGCCGGGACCGGTG
>NZ_JBEZGQ010000599.1:0-5294 GCF_040650095.1 Actinoplanes sp. NPDC048791
CAGGTGGCGGTGACCGACTGGCCGCGGCCGGTCTTCTCCTGGAGCTCGTCGATGCGCTGGGACGCCTCGGCCTTCGTCAGCTCCTCCGGCACGTCCTCGTGGGCCTCCGAGGCCAACGTGTGCAGGTACGACTGCTGGGCGCCGGTCGCCGGTTCGTCACCGGTGGTCCAGTCGGCCGGATCCTTGATCGTGTTCGACGCCGGATCCTGGTCGGTATTCGCCATGGCCTTGCCTCCTCGAATTCTCGAACAGGCGTGCTACTACCCCCCGAATGTCAACTCCATGCCTGCCGTGGGGGTGAACGACATGCTGAGCTCCACCGGCAGGGCCGCCGGGGCCGCCACCGCGAACGGCACGCCCCACGGGTCCAGCAGCTCGGCGTAGCTGCCGAAACCCATGTCGGTCGGGCCGGAGATGACGTCGCCGCCGAGGTCGCGGCACGCCCGCATGGTCGCCGAGCAGTCGGCCACCTGGAACGCCGCCCGCCACCAGCTGCCGCCACGGCTCGGGGCCAGACCGGCCATCGCGTCGTGGGCCGTGGTGATCCACTCGCCGCGGGTGCCGTCGCTGCCGTACTCGTCGCGCAGCAGCCAGCCGAACGCCTGGCCGTAGAACCGGGCCGCGGCCTCCGCGTCGTCGGTGAGCAGCTCCGGGAAGGTCATCGTGCCCGGCTCGCCGCCGACCTGGGCGCCGGTGAAGCCCGCGCTCTCCCAGAGGCCCAGCAGGGCGCCGGCCGGGTCGGCGATCAGCGCCGAGCGTCCGCCGCGGGCCTCGATCGGCTCGCTGACCAGGCGGCCCCCGGCCTCGCGGACCCGGGTGATCGACGCTTCGAGATTGTGCTCGGTCAGGTAGGTGAGCCAGCCGGCGGGCCGGTCGACGCGGGCGCGGGTCAGTCCGGCCGCGGCCCGGCCGCCGAGCTTGAAGCGGTCACCGGCGGGTTCCCAGCCGAACAGCCCGGCGTAGAAGTCCGCCGCGCGGGCGGGATCAGCACTCGCCAGCTCGACCCAGCAGGGTGTCGCCGGCGCAAAGCCCCGAATACGCATCGGCCGCACCTTTCCTGTCGTTCCATCGTGGAATCTCGGCCCGGGGGGAGATGCCGATCACCTTACAGCCATGAATACGCTCTGCCACTACGCCCGGGTTCAATGTCCTAAAAGAACTACGACTTCGCGGCATGCAGATTACTCATAGTTACGGCGATTACTGAGCGTGTCGCTCCTCGGGCGTCCGGGACCGCTCGTTGTATCGGTCCAGAAGCCGCATCACGGGCGTGACCGCCACGCCGTGCAACACCACGCTCACGACCACGACGAAGGCCACTGTCGCCCATACGACATCCACTTCGGGGAACGTGGCGTGGGTCATCGCGTACGCGAGATAGTAGAACGAGCCGATGCCGCGGATGCCGAACGCCGCGATGACCGCGTGCTCGGCCGCGTGCCCCGGCGCCCCGCGCAGCGACAGGAAGCCGGCCACCGGCCGGACCACGAAGATCAGAGCCAGCCCGGCCAGGGCGGCGGGCCAGGTGAGCGGGCCGAGCAGGCCACCGACCACGGCGCCCCCGAGGAGCAGGAGCAGGAGTACGGTGAGCAGCCGCTCGATCTGCTCCGCGAAGTCGTGCAGCACCTGGTGGTACTCGTGCGACCGTTGCGCCGAGCGGATCCCGCGGGCGGCGATGAAGACGGCCAGGAAGCCGTAGCCACCGGCGACCTCGACGAGCCCGTAGGCCAGGAACGTCGCGGCCAGCGCCAGAAAACCCTCGGCGTGATGGGCCAGGCGCAGGTTGCGGTTGCGGGCCCGGAAGAAGAGCCGGCCCAGCGACTTACCGATGAGCAGGCCACCGGCGACACCGATGAGGATCTTGTAGAACACGTCCTTGAGGACCCACTCGCCGACCCAGCCCTCCCCGGTCACGGCGACCGTGGCCAGGGCAATGGCCGCGTACACGAAGGGGAAGGCCAGCCCGTCGTTGAGGCCCGCTTCCGACGTCAGCGCGAACCGCACCTCGTCCTCGGAATCCTCCTCGTCGGTCGGCTCGCCGACCTGGACGTCCGCGGCCAGCACCGGGTCGGTCGGGGCCAGGGCCGCACCGAGCAGCAGCGCGGTGGCCGGCACCAGCCCGGCCCACCACCAGCCGAACAGCGCGACCGTCGCGATGGTGACCGGCATGGCGACGGCCAGCAGCCGCCACGTCGACGACCACCGGCGCCTGGTCAGCGGCCGGTCGATCTTGAGACCGGCGCCCATCAGGGCGACGATCACGCACACCTCGGTGAGATGCTCGGTGAGCTTCGGATGGGCGAGCGGATCGGCGGTCGGCAGCCCGAGCGGGAGGGCGAAGACGACCATCCCGAGGGCGAGGAAGACGATCGGCATGGACAGGGGACGGCGTTCGAGGACCCGAGGCAGGATTCCGGCCAGCAGGGCGCCCACACCGAGCAGGGCGAAGAGAAGGTCGGACAGCTGCACCGCTCTGCACTGCCCGTAGCGTGGGCAAAACATGCCGCCGGCGGGGTGATTGTCGGCACCGCGCCGGGGTACCCGGCCGCCATGACTGGCAGAAACGCGAACCATCCCCGGGTGGCGGTGGTGACCGGATCCGAGTCCGGCATCGGCCGGGCGGTGGCGGTCGCCCTGGCCGCGGACGGCTACGACGTGGGCATCACCAGCTACCGCGACGCCGGGCAGGCGCAGCGCACGGCCGACGAGGTCCGCCAGGCGGGCCGCCGCGCCGAGGTCCGCGACCTCGACCTGACCCGGCTGCCGCAGGCGGCGGACGTGATCGACGAGCTGGCGGACGCGCTCGGCGGTATCGGCGTGCTGGTCAACTGCGCCGGTACCGGCACAACCACCCCGGTGCTGGACACTGATTGGAACGAATGGCGGCAGGTGCTCGCCGTCGACCTCGACGGACCGTTCCTGTGCGCGCAGCGGGCCGGCCGCCGGATGGTCGAGGCGGGCCGGGGCGGTCGCATCATCAACATCACCAGCGTCCACGAGACGGCGCCGCGGGTGGGCGCGGGGGCGTACTGCGCGGCCAAAGGTGGTCTGGGTCTGCTGACCCGGGTCCTGGCTCTTGAGCTGGCGGAGCACGGCATCACGGTGAACTCGGTGGCGCCGGGGGAGATCGCGACGCCGATGACTGGTCAGGAGGACGTGGATCCGACCGGGGTTGACCGGCCGGGGGTGCCGCTGGGCCGGCCGGGTGATGCTCGCGAGGTGGCGGCGGTGGTGGCTTTCCTGGCCGGGGCGGATGCGACGTATGTGACCGGGGCTTCGTGGCCGGTCGACGGCGGGATGCTCAACATGGGGCCGCAGGCCGGCTCCCACCTGACCGGCAACGACTGGCGTCGCCCTTAGCGCGGGACCGGTCTGGGCGGGCCCGCGTGGGACGATGACGCCGACCGGAGCGGCGGGCGGAGAGCGCGATGACGAATCCCGAACAGCGGCGGTTACGTCGCAGCGTGGTCCAGCACAGCATCGCGGTCGTGGTGTTCGCGATGCTCGCCCTGTCCGGGGTGGGGGCCGCGGGGCCGGGCCTCTACGGACTGGCGGTGCCCTTCATCGTGACCGGTGTCGCCGGCGCAGCAGGTGCCGCGGTCATCGCCGTGGCCGTATGGCGCCTACAGCGCGAGCAGGCCAGCGACCGCCCGGGCGGTGCCACCAGGAACAAGACGACGCAGCGGACCGTCCGCCTCGCGATGGTTGCCGCGGCCGTGGTCGCCTTGATCGCCGGGTGGATGCTGGCGCCGCAGGGCATGGATCGGGGCTTCGTCATCTCGGTGGCGGCCGGGCTGGCCGTCGCGTTGGCGTTGTTCTCCCTGTTCGCGGGTGACCGACCGCGGACCGCAGACCACCTGCGCTGAGCCGCTCAGGCCTGCTTCGGCAGCTCGGCGATCGGCGAGTTCTCCAGGTCGCGCAGCAGCTCCGCCGGATCCTTGTAGGTGGCGACGGCACCGGCCCGCTTCAGCTCCGCCGCGCTGGTGCCGCCGCAGGCCAGGCCGATGCACGGGATGTCGAGCTTCGCAGCCGCCTTGACGTCCCAGACCGCGTCTCCGACGAAGACCGACTGCCGGGGGTCGACCCCGGACTGGTCCAGCGCCGCCTCGAGGATGTCCGGCGCCGGCTTGCTCTGCTTCGCGTCCGACGACGAGGTCGCCGCCGCGATCGCATCGTCGGCGTTGACGACCTTGCGCAGGATGTTCAGCTCGGACTCCTTGGCCGATGAGGCCAGGACGACGGCCAGGCCCCGGTCGGCGCAGGCGCGGAGCAGGTCCCCGGCACCGGGCAGCGGGCGCAGGCGCTCCCACCAGGCGCCGTAGAGGATGTCGTGAGCGGTGGTCATCTCGTCGTCCGCGCCCTTGTCCCGGTCTGTGCCGAGCAGGTGGTCGATGATCTTGTCCGAGCCCATCCCGATGCCGCGGTGGATCTCCGCCATCGGTACGTCGTGGTCGAACTGGCGCAGGGCCTCCCACCACGCCACCGTGTGCAGGTACGTGGTGTCGACCAAGGTGCCGTCGACGTCGAAGAGGACCCCGGGTTTCGCTGTCATACCTGGACGTTTACCCCGTTCGGCGCCGGCAAACGCGGCCGGGGCGGATCAGCGGGACCGGATCAGCGTGGCGGGATCACCATCTCGAACCAGACCGTGGAGCCGCGCACCGTCGGGTCAGTGCCCCAGGTGTCGCTCAGCTCCTCGATCAGGCCCAGCCCCCGGCCCCGGCTGCTCAGGGCGTCTGTCCGGGCCCGGGTCACGCTGCCTCGCGTACCCGTGTCGGCCACCGACACCAGCAGGCGCTCCGCACTCAGGTCGATGTGCACCTGGGCCGGGGTGCCCGCGTGCAGCAGCGCGTTGGTGGTCAGCTCGCTGGTGCACAGGATGGCCGCGCCGATCACCGGCTCCGGCACCGACCACTCCCGCAGCCGGGTCGACATCCACTGGCGGACCCGGCTCGGGCCGGTCGGCTCGGCCGGGACCAGCATCGTGGCCGAACGGCTCAGCGTCACCGCCCGCTCCACGGCCAGCACCGCCACGTCGTCGTCGGTGCTGCCGGACACGGCCGCGGTCGCCAGCGAGCAGAGGTTGCGCGGGTCACCGCTGGTCGCCGCGGCGGCTGCGGCCACGAGGTCGGCGAGGCCTGCGCTCAGCGGCCGGTCGCGGCGCTCCACGACGCCATCGCTGAACATCAGGATCGAGTCGCCGGGCTCCAGCTGCAGCACCGTCGTACGCCATCGGCCGCCCAGCCCGAGCGGCGCACCCGGCGGCACCTGCACCAGCTCGGCGCCGGCTGGGC
>NZ_JBEZGQ010000600.1:0-4107 GCF_040650095.1 Actinoplanes sp. NPDC048791
GCCGCGAGGACGGCGATGCTGCCGCTCTCCCCGACCGGGATGTACTCGTTGCGGTAGACCTTCGCTTCCAGCCGGCCGGTGGCGGTGGCCGACTCGACGGGGGCGATGCGCCGGACCATCGCCGGTGACTCGGCGGGCAGCTTCGCGTCCTCGCCGGCCATCGTCTGCCCGGGGGCGACCGTGAGCAGGTTGGTGCCGAGCTGGTCCAGGGTGCGGTTGAGATCGGCGCGGCTGGACGCCGAGATGCCCACCACGGCGAGCATCGCGGCGATGCCGATGGCGATCCCCAGCGCGGACAGCACGATGCGCAGTGGCCGGGTCCGCAGGCCGGCCGCCCCGACCCGCAGCACGTCGCCGGGGGCCAGGCGGGCGGGACGCAGGCGGGCGGTCATGACTCCGCCAGCCGGCCGTCGCGCATGTGCAGGCATCTCGGCAGTCCCCCGGCGATCTCCCGGTCGTGGGTGATCAGCACGACCGTGGTACCGGTGGCGTGCAGCGAGCGCAGCAGTTCCAGCACGCCCGCGCTGGCCACGGAGTCGAGGTTGCCGGTCGGCTCGTCGGCCAGCAGCACCGCCGGGTCACCGACAACCGCCCGGGCGATCGCCACGCGCTGGCGTTCGCCGCCGGAGAGTTGGTGCGGGCGGTGGTGGGCCCGGTGCTCCAGGCCGACGCGTTGCAGGGTGCTCGCGGCCCGGCGGCGGCGCTCGCGGCGGCGTACGCCGGTGTAGAGCAGGCCGTCGGCGACGTTGTCGAGGGCGGACACGCCCGGCGCCAGGTGGAACTGCTGGAAGACGAAGCCGATCGTGCGGGCCCGCAACGCCGACAGGGCCCGGTCGGGCAGGCTCGCCACGTCGTGGCCGTCGATGCTGACGGTGCCGGTGGACGGGCGGTCGAGGGCGCCGAGCAGGTGCAGCATCGTCGACTTGCCGGAGCCGGACGGGCCGACGATGCCGACCAGTTCGCCGGCGTCGACGTGCATCGACACCGCGTTCAGGGCCGCGACGCCGCCGGGGTAGGTCTTGCCGACCTCGCTCATCCGGATCATGCCGGCATCCCCACGGTCATGCCGTCGGCGAGCCCGGTCCCGCTGACCTCGGCGCGGCCGTCGGCGAACATGCCGACCCGGACCGGCAGGTAGCGGGTGGCGCCGCCCTCGACGACCTGCAGGCCGTACCCGCCCTCGGCCAGCGCGACCAGCGCCGCGACCGGCACGCTCAGCACGTTCCTGCGCTGCTCGCCGGTGTAGGTGACCTCGACCGGGGCCTCGCGCAGCCCACCGCCGGCCTTCGGGTCGCGCAGCTTGATCGTGACCGGGACCGTCGGATCCTTGCCCTGCTCGGCCGTTGCCTTGGCGCCGACGTGGGTCACCGTACCGGGGGTCTTGCTGCCGTCGGGCAGGGAGACCGACACCTTGGCGCCGGGCCGGGCCCAGTCGGCGGCGTCGGCCTCGGCGTCGACCGTGACGACGGCGGCCGCGCCGGTGTAGGTGAGCACCTCGCCCGTGGCGGGATCACCGACGCGGACCTTGTGCTCGGCGACGCGGATCGTGCCGGCGGCCACGACCACCCACGCCGAGGTGACGGTGCCGGTCCGCGGCAGCGCGAGCTTCTTCTGCCAGGTGCGGACCGCGCGGGCGGTCGCGGCGCTGTACTCGTCGTCGACGGTGAAGCCGCCGTAGCCCAGGTCGCGCAGGTTGCGCTCGAACTGCAGGACGTCGGGGCCCTCGACGCCCGGCGACAGCGGCCGGTAGAGCGGCAGGACGCCGGTGAGCAGCACTACCCGGCGGTTGTCGGCGCGCAGCACGGTGCCGCCGCACTCGATCGTGCGGCCCTGTTTCGGCAGCCACGTCACGGTGCCGCCGGCCGCGGACTTCATCGGGACGGGTTGGCCGTAGCCGAGCTCGCCGTCGACGGTGACCGACTTGGCCAGCGTCTGGCGCCGTACCGTGGTGGTGGCCGCCGGTCCCGCAGCCGCCGGCGGGGTGTCCGGCTCGTCGTCGAGGACGACCGCGGCCGCGCCCGTCGCGCCCAGGGTGGCCACCGCGGCGATCACGACCAGCGCGGCGCGGCGGGTCACCGGCTCACCTCGATGCCCGGCATCACTCCCGTGCCGAACTGCGGGCACTTGTCGCCGACCTTCGACAGCTTCTCCAGGTCGGTGTTGTCGTCCGCATCCATCTTGAAGCCGCCGGTCTCCGGGTCCGGGTCCGGGAAGCCGGGCACGCCGTTCTCCCGCACGCACTTGGCGTAGTCCCGGGCCTTGGCCAGGTCCTCAGCGGTGGCTTTCGGCGGCTCGCCGCCGTTGGGCAGGAACTCGCGGCACTTCTCCATCGCGGCATCCATCTTCTTGCCCGAGGCCTCGTCGCCGACGGCGGTGGCGGGCATCCCGACCATCCCGTCGGGGCCGGGGTCGGGCATGTCGATCCCCGCCGTGCGCATGCACTGGGCGAACTTGCGGCCCAGGGCCGCGTTGTCGGCCGGCGCCGACGCGCCCGCGCTCGGCTTGCCGCCGGCCGAGGCCACCTGCTGCTCCTTCTGGTCGGCGGCGCATCCGCTCAGCGCGGCCACAAGCAGCAGGGGTACGGCGATCAGCCGCATCCGGTATCGGTGTGTCATCACAGCTCCTTCTGGGGTCGGAGCCACGACACCAGAACGCCGGTTAACCGATCATTAGCGCCGGCGCTAACAGGGTTCTAACGGGTTGGCCAGGCACCATGTGCCGGTGCGGATACTGGTGGCAGAGGACGAGGTCGTACTGGCCGACGCGATCGCGGAGGGTCTGCGGTTGCAGTCGCTGGCCGTGGACACCGCGTACGACGGGGATGCCGCGCTGCAACGGCTCGCGGTCAACAGCTACGACGTGCTCGTGCTGGACCGGGACCTGCCGGTGGTGCACGGCGACGACGTGTGCCGGGCGGTGGTCAGTTCCGGCTCGCCCGTACGGGTGCTGATGCTCACCGCCTCGGGCGGTCTGGCCGACCGGGTGGCCGGTCTCGGCCTGGGCGCCGACGACTACCTGCCCAAACCGTTCGCCTTCGTCGAGCTGATCGCCCGCGTCCGGGCTCTGGGCCGGCGGGCCCGCCCGGCGGCACCACCGGTGCTGGAACGCGCGGGCCTACGCCTGGACACCAACCGCCGCCAGGTCTACCGCGACGGCCACCACGTCGCCCTGTCCCGCAAGGAGTTCGCCGTGCTGGAGGAGCTGCTGCGCGCCGACGGGGCGGTGGTCAGCAGTGAGCAGCTGCTGGAGAAGGCCTGGGACGAGCACACCGACCCGTTCACCGGCGTGGTCCGGGTGACGATCCTGAACCTGCGCCGCAAACTCGGACCGCCGCAGGTGGTCACCACCGTGACCGGAGTGGGGTACCAGATCCCGTGACAACCCACCGACTGACCGTCCGGGCCCGGCTGACCGCCCTCTACGGCGGGGTGTTCCTGCTGGCCGGGGCCGCGCTGCTGGCGATCACCTACCTGCTGCTCGCGCAGGCGCTGAACACCAGCTCCTTCAGCGAGAGCGCCGTGCTCGCCGTACCCGGGATGCGGGTCGCCGGCGCGCCCTCCGCCCCCCTCGAGACCTACCCGCAGGGCCTCGCCGCGACCCAGGACGCGGACAGTGTGGAGTTGGTGAAGCTCGCCGGGGAGCTGCAGACGCAGTTCCGCCGGCAGACGCTGACCTCGCTGCTGCAGCGCGGTGCCATCGCGCTGGCCGGGGTGGCGGTCATCGGCATCTGGCTGGGCTGGCTGATGGCCGGGCGGACCCTGCGCCCGCTGCAGCAGATCACCGCGACCGCGCGCCGGGTCGCCGACCGCAATCTGCACGAACGCATCGGCCTCAGCGGCCCCAAGGACGAACTGCGGCAGCTGGCCGACACCTTCGACGACATGCTGGCCCGCCTGGACGCGGCCTTCGGCTCGCAACGCCGCTTCGTCGCCAACGCCTCACACGAGCTGCGCACCCCGCTGACCATCAACCGGACGCTCATCGAGGTCGCCCTGAGCCGGCCCGGCGCGCCCGCCGAGACCCGCCGGCTCGGCGAGACCCTGCTCAGCGTCAACGCCCGCCACGAACGGCTCATCGAGGGCCTGCTGGTGCTGGCCGGCTCCGAAC
>NZ_JBEZGQ010000600.1:4117-5286 GCF_040650095.1 Actinoplanes sp. NPDC048791
GGCCACCCAGGCCCGCGAGCGGGAACGCCAGTTGGAGGCCGGCCGGCTCCGAACAGCACCTGACGACCCGCGAACCGGTCGACCTGGCCGCGGTCACCGAGCGGCTGGTGAGCGTGGCCCGGCCGGAGGCGGCGGCCGCCGGCATCACCCTGCACGCCGCGCTGGCACCGGCACCGGTGCACGGCGATCCGATCCTGCTGGAACGCCTGGTGCAGAACCTGCTGCGCAACGCGATGACCTACAACGTGCCCGCCGGCGAGGTGCGCCTCACCTGCGCCGGGCAGCGGCTCACCGTCACCAATCCGGGGCCGGTCATCGCCGCTTACGAGATCCCGGGCCTGTTCGAACCGTTCCGCCGGCTGACCGACCGGATCGGCTCGACCGAGGGCAGCGGCCTGGGCCTGTCCATCGTCCGGTCGATCGTGACCGCCCACGGCGGCACGATCACCGCCGAGCCGCGCCCCGGCGGCGGCCTCGCCATCACCGTCGAGCTGCCCGGCCGCTAGGTTGTGACGGTGTTCGCGTGTGCAGGCTGCGGTGCCGTGCTGACCGTGCCGGTGTCGCGGGTGGCGCTGCCGGTGCACGCCGAGCAGAGGTACGGCCACGACCTGCTGGGCCCGCTGATGGAGCCCGGCACGTACGCGGTGAATCCCGAGCCCTCCGCACTGCGGCCCGGCAGTCCCCGCGGGGCTGTGGTCATCGCGCCCGGGGACGTGCGCGGGACCGTCTTCATCCCGGGGCGCAGCGAGGGCTACTGCTACGGGCTCGACGGCCGGGACGGGCCCAATCTCGCCTGCGAGCGGTGCGGGCGGGAGGTGGCGACCCGGATCGACGACTGCTCGTACTGGCAGGCGGTGTGGCTGCACCCGCCGGCCGTGCACCGCCTCGCCGGTGCCGACGACCCGCAGCCGGTGACCAGCTGGGAGGCGCTGCCCGCGCAGCGGCCGGCGCTGCCGCCGATCGACCCGGACGGCTGGTGGAACCCGATCTGGGCGGCCGCGGTCGCGGCCGCGCTGGCCCACCTGCTGGCACGGTCCGACGGTACGCCGGTGCTGGTGCCCGACGGCCCGGTCGCCGAGGTCTTCCGCCGGTCGATCGAGACCCTGCTGCCACCGGGTACGCCGGCCCGGAGCCTGGCAGCGGCCGGACCGGGGCTCCCCGCCGTCTCC
>NZ_JBEZGQ010000601.1:0-5259 GCF_040650095.1 Actinoplanes sp. NPDC048791
GCCGGCCGGACCGGTCCGGTCGAGGCCGGCGGGATGAACGGGACGTCCATCGCGCCGGTGCGGTCGTCGTCGAGTTCGCGGGAGCCGGCGGTGATCGCCGCCAGGGTGGGCAGCGACGCGAGCCCGACCAGCATCGCCACGATGAGCACGTAGCGCCGGGTCGGGCCGGAGAAGCCCTCGGCGCTGTAGACGCCGTTGAGCCGCTTGCGCATCACCTTGATCGGCGGCACGAGCCCGTCGTCGTCCGGTTGCTCCGGCACGGCCAGCACCCCCTGCGTAAAGATCAACTTGGATCTGTCTCGGCTATCGGGGTGAACGACGCATGGCCGTTCGGGCAGCGGCGAAAGTTGTCCGTTCCGACAGAAGTGATGGCACGAAAACCGCTTAACCGGACAAACACGGGCACGAATGACTCCGCAAGATTTCGGATCTGTGATCGACCTGACCTGTGGCGCCACTCACGTTCTCTGCGAGGATGGGGGCGACGGCACCGCCGCCGTCGCGGCTGGACCAAGCAGCGGGACGCGGTGGGAGCCGTCACTCCCCGGCGGGGTCTGTGATCCCGCCGACCAGCCGCGCGGCAACCTCACCCGGGCCAGGCGCGGCGAACCCCAGCGGTCAGCCGCGCGGACGGGCAACACCCGCCGTGGGCGCAGAGATGAAACAGGGAGACACGGATGGCGAACGGCGAAAGCGAAGTCGGGGCAGACGCTCCGGCCGGCGGCTTCGTTCAGCTACTGACGCCCGACGGTGAGCGCATCGACAGCGTCACCACGGCGGAGGGCGTTACCTACTCGGTCGACTTCACCGACAGCGAGTACCGAGAGCTGTACCAGGACCTCGTGACGGTCCGCCGCCTGGACGCCGAGGCGACCGCCCTGCAGCGGCAGGGTGAGCTGGGGATCTGGGCCAGCCTGCTGGGCCAGGAGGCCGCTCAGGTGGGCTCCGGCCGGGCCCTGCGCCCGCAGGACATGGCGTTCCCGACCTACCGCGAGCACGGCGTGCTCTACACCCGCGGGATCGACCCGATCATGCCGTTCGGCCTGTTCCGGGGCGTCGACCAGGGCGGCTGGGACGCGAACAAGTACAAGTTCAACGGCTACACGATCGTGATCGGCTCGCAGACGCTGCACGCCACCGGCTACGCCATGGGCGTCACCATGGACGGCAAGACCGGCACCCCGGACGGGGAGGCCGTCATCGCGTACTTCGGCGACGGCGCCACCAGCCAGGGCGAGGTCAACGAGGCGTTCGTCTGGGCCGGCGTGTTCCACGCCCCGATGGTGTTCTTCTGCCAGAACAACCAGTACGCCATCTCCGAGCCGCTCGAGCGGCAGACCCGCATCCCGCTGTACCGGCGCGCGGCCGGCTTCGGCTTCCCCGGTGTCCGGATCGACGGCAACGACGTGCTGGCCACGTTCGCGGTGACCCGGGCGGCGCTCGACCAGGCCCGTAACGGTCAGGGCCCGACGCTCATCGAGGCGTACACGTACCGGATGGGTGCGCACACCAGCTCGGACGACCCGACCCGCTACCGCATCGCCAGCGAGGTCGAGTCCTGGAAGGCCAAGGACCCGATCAGCCGGCTCAAGGCGTTCCTGACCAAGCAGCAGGTCGCCGACGACACGTTCTTTGCCGAGGTCGACGAGTCGGCCCGCAAGCTGGCCCTGGACCTGCGCGAGCGAGTGCTGGCCATGCCCGACCCGCAACCGGTCACCATGTTCGACCACGTCTACCCGAACGGCTCGCCCGAGCTCGACCAGCAGCGCGCGCAGTTCGCCGCCTACGAGGCCTCGTTCGAGGGGAGCACCCACTGATGGGCGAGACGATCACCCTTGGCAAGGCCCTGAACCACGGCCTGCGCCGCGCGCTCGAGAACGACCCCAAGGTCGTCATCATGGGCGAGGACGTCGGCAAGCTCGGCGGCGTCTTCCGGATCACCGACGGCCTGCAGAAGGACTTCGGCGAGGACCGGGTCATCGACACCCCGCTGGCCGAGGCCGGCATCGTGGGCACCGCGGTCGGCCTGGCCATCCGCGGATAC
Organism: Actinoplanes sp. NPDC048791; assembly: GCF_040650095.1. Classification (NCBI taxonomy): domain Bacteria; kingdom Bacillati; phylum Actinomycetota; class Actinomycetes; order Micromonosporales; family Micromonosporaceae; genus Actinoplanes; species Actinoplanes sp. NPDC048791. The sequence goes on from NZ_JBEZGQ010000601.1 coordinate 2,045, forward strand.
CGGCCGGTCTGCGAGATCCAGTTCGACGGGTTCGTCTTCCCGGCCTACAACCAGATCGTCGCCCAGGTGGCGAAGATGTACTACCGGTCGCTGGGCAAGGTCCGGGTGCCGATCGTCATCCGGATCCCGTACGGCGGTGGCATCGGCGCGGTCGAGCACCACTCCGAGTCGCCCGAGGCGTACTTCGCCCACACCCCCGGCCTCAAGGTCGTGACCTGCTCGAACCCGGCCGACGCGTACGCGATGATCCAGCAGTCGATCATCTCCGACGACCCGATCGTGTTCTTCGAGCCGAAGCGCCGCTACTGGGAGAAGGGTGTGGTCGACCTCGACGCGCCCAGCGACTTCCCGCTGCACGCGTCGCGGATCGTGCGTGACGGGTCGGACGCCACTGTGATCGCGTACGGGCCGATGGTCCGTACCGCCCTGGACGCGGCGCAGGCCGCGGCCGAGGACGGCCGCAACCTGGAGGTCGTCGACCTGCGCACGCTCTCCCCGCTGGACCTGGGCCCGGTCTTCGAGTCGGTCCGGCGGACCGGCCGGGCCGTGGTCGTGCACGAGGCTCCCGGCAACCTCGGCCTGGGCGCCGAGATCGCCGCCCGGATCACCGAGGAGTGCTTCTACTCCCTGGAGGCGCCGGTGCTGCGGGTGACGGGCTTCGACGTGCCCTACCCGGCCGCCCGCGTCGAGGAGGAGTACCTGCCCGACCTGGACCGGGTGCTGGACGCCGTCGACCGTTCGTTCGGCTGGTGACGTCGATGTCCCGGATCAAGGAGTTCACGCTGCCCGACCTGGGCGAGGGCCTGACCGAGGGCGAGATCCTCGCCTGGCTGGTCAAGGTCGGCGACACGATCGAGCTGAACCAGCCGATCGTCGAGGTGGAGACGGCCAAGGCGGCCGTGGAGATCCCGGCCAAGTGGGGCGGGGTCGTCACGCAGATCTTCCACGAGGCCGGCACGACGGTCGAGGTCGGTGCGCCGATCATCTCGATCGACACCGATCCGGGCGCCGGCCCGGTGCCCTCCGCGGAGTCCCTCGCGGCGGTCGAGCTCGCCCCCGAGGAGGGCTCGGTCGAGCCCGGCATGATCGGCGGCCCGGCTCCGGGCGGCCGCACAGCCGTGCTGGTCGGTTACGGCCCGAAAACCGCAACTGCCAAACGCCGACCCCGCATCGGTACGCCCACAGCGTCGACAACCGCAGCACCACCCGCCCAACCTCCGGCAGCTGCACCGACGCCCGTGGCCCAGCCGACCCCGGCTACCTCCCAGCCCCCGGCGGCCGCAGCACCCGCACCGCCCCAGCCCGCTCCCGTGACACCGGCTCCCGTCACACCAGCTCCCACGACACCCGCTCCCGTGGCACCGGCTCAGCCGGCCGCGGGCGTGACAGCCCGGCCCGCCGGGCCGGTGCTCGCCAAGCCGCCGGTACGCAAGCTCGCCCGCGACCTCGGGGTCGACCTGACCACGATCGCCGGCACGGGCCCGCTCGGCTCGATCACCCGCGACGACGTCCAGCAGGCGGCAGCGTCCCCGTCGGCGTCCTCCCCGGCTCTCACAGAGACGGACGTCACTGAGTCGCTCGTCACCCACTCGGCGCCCGCGTCGGCCGCGGTGTTCGACGCCTCGCGGGAGCAGCGCATCCCGATCAAGGGCGTCCGCAAGCTGACGGCCGAGAACATGGTCGCGTCGGCGTTCACCGCGCCGCACGTGACCGAGTTCCTGACCGTGGACGTGACCAGGACGATGAAGTCGCTGGAGCGGCTCAAGGCCCGGCCGGAGTTCCGTGACGTGCGGATCTCCCCGCTGCTGTTCGTGGCCAAGGCCGTGCTGCTGGCGGTCAAGCGGCACCCGATGGTCAACTCGACCTGGTCCGCGGCGACGAACGAGATCGTCGTCAAGGACTACGTCAACCTGGGCATCGCGGCCGCGACCCCGCGTGGCCTGATCGTGCCGAACATCAAGGACGCGGGCCGGCTGACGTTGCGTGAGCTGGCGGACACCCTGACTGCCCTCGTGCAAACGGCCAAGTCGGGCAAGACCCCGCCGTCCGACATGTCCGGCGGAACGTTCTCGATCACCAACGTGGGCGTTTTCGGCATCGACACGGGAACGCCGATCCTGCCCCCGGGCGAGGCAGCCATCCTGGCCTTCGGTGCCATCCGGCCGACGCCGTGGGTCCACAAGGGAAAGATCAAGATTCGCCAGGTCACCACCCTCGGGCTCTCGTTCGACCACCGGATCATCGACGGCGAACTGGGCTCGAAGTTCCTCCGCGACATCGGCGGCTTCCTGGAGGATCCAGAGGCGGCAATGCTCTCCTGGACCTGAGTTTCGTCGGCAACCAGATTTCCCAGCCTTCGATCCTTAGGTAGGTAAGCGGGATCACCCCTCAAATCGTTGGCGGTACGTGTTCCGGCGCGGTTCAATAGAACAAGCGCCGGAACACGGCACCACAGCAACGAGGCCAGCGATGGCCCAAGGGAGTGAGCACCGCATGAGCACCATCGAGCGCATCCGCAACCGCCGCATCGCCAAGCGCAACGCCCGCGCGATCGACCGCGCGTGGAAGTCGGCGCCGACGCAGTCGATGCGGGACGAGATCGCGATCCTCAGCCAGCAGCGCATGTTCTGATCACCTGCTGAGCAACACGGCACCCGACGGCCCGCCCGGTTCTCCGAGCGGGCCGCCGTCGTTCCAAAAAGGGCAATTGCCTCCTAAAGGTCGCCCTCCTTCGTGATTTACGACGCACCGCCACGCTCTCCACGGCGTACACCGGGATTTCTTCCGCCCGCGACGCCCGGTACGGTTGGCGACGGTCACCTGCCCGGCTCGGCCGGCCGGGCGGGGCAGTGACCGGGCGACGCCCAGCTCTGCAGGGTCGGCCGCGTCCGTGGCAAGCTGGCACGGCCGACAGTCATGGAGGAGGCGCGTATGACGTCCGAGGGCCAGCACGCCGGCCACCAGCCGGGGGCCACGTCGGGCAGCGGAGCCGACCCGTTCGGCACCGACGGCGGCTTCCCGCCGGACGCCTTCCCACCGGACTCCGATGGTCACAAGACCGCCGACCGGGCCCCGTCGTACCCGCACGCCCAGGAATCCTTCCCGAGCGCGTACGCCCCACCACCGCACGCCACCCCCAACGGCGGCTCGCCGTTCGTGGTGCCCGCGGTGCCGCCGGCCGGCCAGCAGCCGGCGCCGCAGCAGCCACCCGGCTT
>NZ_JBEZGQ010000602.1:0-5254 GCF_040650095.1 Actinoplanes sp. NPDC048791
CCCGCCTGCAGACCGCCCTCGATGCCCTGGTCGAACGCCACGCACGCCCGGCCAGCTCTCCGGCGGCCAGCGCCAGCGGGTCGCGATGGGCCGGGCCATCGTGCGCCGCCCGGGGCTGTTCCTGATGGACGAGCCGCTGTCCAACCTCGACAGCGGCCTGCGCGCGGAGCTGCGGGCCGAGATCACCAGCCTGACCCGCGAGCTGGGCGTCACCACCATGTACGTCACCCACGACCAGGCCGAGGCGCTGACCATGGCCGACCGGGTGGCGATCATGCGCAAGGGCGTGCTGCAGGACCTGGGCACCCCCACCGAGGTGTACGGCCGCCCGGCCACCCTCTACGTCGCCGCCTTCCTGGGCGCGCCCCGGATGAACCTGCTCGAGGCCTCGGTCTACGTGCACCTGGACCGCTACATCGCGCTGAACCTCGGCGAGCAGGCCCTCTACCTGCCCTGGAACGACATCCGGGCGCGGGCGATCTCGCACTATCACGGTGAGCGCATCGTCGTCGGGATGCGGGCCGAGGCGCTCACCCCGGTCGCCCCGGACACCCCGGGCGACGTGCTGCAGGGACGCATCCGCTACCTCGAGCACCACGGGCACGAGTCGCTGGCCTTCCTGGACATCGGGGCGACCGCGGTGGTCGTCGACGAGCTGGGCAAGGCGGTCACCGAGACCGACGCCGAGACCGGCGTGGTGCGGCGGATCGGGGGCGCGTTGCAGCGGCTCACCGGGCGTACGGACAAGGCCGTGCTGGAGCGGGAGGAGGCCGAGAAGGCCTCGGTGCTCAGCGACCCGGGCCGGCACCACCGGCGGCCCGCCGAGCTGGCTGTGCGGCTGGCGCCGTACCCGGCGGTCTCCCCGGGGCATCCGCTGGCGATCAACGTACGGATGGACGCCCTGCACTTCTTCGACGAGCGCGGCGACCGCATCGACGTCGGATGGCGATGAAGATCCCCTCTCGCTCCTCTTGACGGTATGGGGCATCGTCCCCCCTACGTCGGTGCGATGGCGTATCGACGTCGTTGAGGTGAGCAGGGTCGCCTGACCGGTCAGATGCTGCTGGCCCTGGCCTGCTACGGCGGGTCCTCGGCTCGTTCCACAGCGTGCTGATGGCCCTGACCTCGGCGGTGAAGCTGCCGCTGTTCTTCCTGATCACCGCGCCCGACTACGGGTTCTTCAAGCTGCTCAACGTGGCCATCCCGGCGCTGTCGGCCCTGGCCGGGCTGCGCTTCCTGACCGGCGGCATGCGGGTGCTCAACGACAACGGCCGGCTCCCGTGGTGCCGCCGGGCTACATGCTGACCCCGATCGCGCACCACCCGCGCCCGGTCCGGCCGCCCAAGGAGAGCCAGCCGACGCCGCCGAGCATGACCCTGCTGTACGTCTGGATCCTGCTCTTCGGCTTCGTCGGCACCCAGCCGGCGTGGACCCTGCGGCCGTTCTCCGGGACATCGACGGCAACTTCTACGGGGAGATCCTGCGGACGCTGTCGCATCTGTTCTGATCTATTACCCGTTCCTTGACTGCCACGGAGGCGGTACGCAGCGTAGGCTGACCGGCGGTGGAAGAGACTGTCGACCAGCACATGCTGCGTCCGGCTCCGGACAGGGAGTCGCCGGACGCCACCCCCGTGCACTCTCCGGCCGGTGGGTCGACCCTGCTGGACCGCAGGTTCGGCCGCGACGAGATCACCGTGGTCCGCCACGAGGTCACCGCGCGGCTGGACACCGGGTTGCTCGCCGACCGGCTGCACGGCTTCGTCCTCGCGATCAACGAGGTGATCACCAACGCCGTGCTGCACGCCGGTGGCCAGGGTCGCATCGTGCTGTCGGTCACGGCGACGACGGTGTGCTGCACGGTCACCGACTCGGGGCCGGGCATCCCGGAGCAGTTCCGCCGGCCGCCGAACGTGCCCGAGGCGTTCGAGGTGGGCGGCCGGGGCATCTGGCTGGCGCACCAACTGTGCGACGAGGTGACGATGGCGACCGGCCCAATTGGCACGACTATCGAACTGTGCGTACACCTGCCCGGCCGCAATACCAGGTCTGGCCTGGTCAACGAGAGTGCGACAGCCGGCTGAACGAAGAATGAAACGCCGTGGAAATGTGATCGAGGGCATTGAGGCGTGTCGGCCATCCGGGGCGACTACATTGGGCCAGTGCTTGGACTACCTCCTCATGTGACGGCGTGCCTCTTCGACCTCGACGGCGTGCTCACGCAGACCGCCCTGGTGCATAACGCGGCGTGGAAATTGACCTTCGACGCGTTCCTCCAGACCTGGTCCCGGCACCATGGACAGCCGTTTGTACCGTTCGACTCGGGCGCCGACTACCACCAGTACGTCGACGGCCGGCAGCGTGCGGACGGGGTTCGCACGTTCCTCGCCTCGCGGGGCATCACCCTGCCCGAAGGCACGCCCGACGACGGTCCCGACGCGGAGACCGTCAACGGCATCGGCAACCGCAAGAACATCCTGGTCCTGCAGAAGATCCAGGAAGGCGCCGTGCAGGTCTACCCCGGCTCGGTCGACTACCTGCATGCGGCCAAGGCCGCCGGGCTGCGCCGCGCCGTCGTGTCGGCCAGTGCGAACTGCGCCGACGTCTTGCGGGCGGCCGGCATCGCGGAGCTGCTCGAGGTGCGCGTGGACGGCATCACCGCCCGCGAGCAACACTTGCCGGGCAAGCCGGCCCCGGACACGTTTCTGGCCGGCGCGAAACTGCTCGGGGTGGCCCCGGAGCAGTGCGCGGTGTTCGAGGACGCTCTGGCCGGCGTGGCCGCCGGCAAGGCCGGCGGCTTCGGCATCGTGATCGGCGTGGACCGGGTCGGCCAGGCCGACGCCCTGCGTGAGCACGGCGCCGACATCGTCGTGCAGGATCTCGCCGAGCTCCTCAAGTAATCCCCTTACAGACTTTCTCCTTTCTCAGTTGCGAGAGGCACCACCGTGATCCGTGAACGGGCCTACCCCGTCGATCCCTGGCACATCAGGGAGACCCGGCTGGACCTGGATGTACTGGCTCAGTCCGAGTCGGTCTTCGCCCTGGCCAACGGCCACATCGGCATCCGGGGAAACCTGGACGAGGGCGAGCCGCACGGCCTGCCCGGCACCTACCTCAACTCGTTCTACGAGCTGCGGCCGCTGCCGTACGCCGAGGCGGGCTACGGGTTCCCCGAGTCGGGCCAGACGATGGTCAACGTCACCAACGCCAAGCTCATGCGGCTGCTCGTCGACGACGAGCCGTTCGACGTGCGCTACGGCGAGCTGCGCTCCCACGAGCGCTCGCTGGACCTGCGCGCGGGCACGCTCGAGCGGATCGTGGAGTGGGTCTCACCCTCCGGTCAGGCGATCCGCGTGCGGACCGTACGCATGGTGTCGTTCACCCACCGCGCCATCGTCGCCTTCCTGTACGAGGTGGAGCCGCTCGACGCCTCCGCCCGGCTGATCCTGCAGTCCGAGCTGGTGGCCAACGAGCAGCTCCCGGCGACCAGCAAGGACCCGCGGGTGGCGGCGGTGCTGGACCACCCGCTGCAGGCCGAGGAGATGCTGGAGCAGCGCACCGGCGGCCTGCTCGTGCACCGCACCAAGGCCAGTGATCTGCGGATGGCCGCGGCGATGGAGCACCTGGTGGAGACGCCGGGCAAGCACGCGGTGACCACCGAGGGCCACCCGGACTGGCTGCGCACCACGGTGGCCTGCAAGCTCGAGCCGGGTCAGAAGCTGCGGGTCGTCAAGATCGCCGCGTACGGCTGGTCGAGCAACCGCTCGCTGCCCGCCGTGCGCGACCAGGTCGGCGCGGCCCTCGCCAGCGCCCGGCTGGACGGCTGGGAGGGCCTGGTCGAGGCGCAGCGGGAATACCTGGACGCGTTCTGGGACCACTCCGACGTCAAGGTCGAGGGTGACCCGGAGGTGCAGCAGGCCGTCCGCTTCGGCCTGTTCCACACGCTGCAGGCCGGTGCCCGCGCCGAGCAGCGACCGGTCGGCTCCAAGGGCCTCACCGGCCCCGGTTACGACGGTCACACGTTCTGGGACGCCGAGACGTTCGTGCTGCCGGCCCTGACGTACACGCAGCCGGCCGCGGCGGCGGACGTGCTGCGCTGGCGGCACTCCACTCTGGATCTTGCCCGGGAGCGCGCGCAGACCCTCGGCCTGCAGGGCGCGGCCTTCCCGTGGCGCACGATCCGCGGGCAGGAGTGCTCGGCGTACTGGCCGGCCGGCACCGCCGGGTTCCACATCGGAGCCGACATCGCCGACGCCGTGCGGCGTTACGTCTCCGCGACCGGCGACTTCGACTTCGAGCGCGACTACGGCCTGGAGCTGCTCGTCGAGACCGCCCGGCTGTGGCGCTCGCTCGGGCACCACGACCGGCACGGCCGCTTCCACATCGACGGCGTCACCGGCCCGGACGAGTACACGGCCGTGGTCGACGACAACGTCTACACCAACCTGATGGCGCAGCAGAACATGTTCGCCGCGGCGGACGCGGCCAAGCGGCACCCGGAGCTCGCCCGCAAGCTGGGCGTGGACGACGAGGAGTCGGCCTCGTGGCGGGACGCGGCGGCTTCGGTGCACATCCCGTACGACCGGGAGCTCGGCGTGCACCAGCAGTCGGAGGGCTTCACCCGGCTGGCGGAGTGGGACTTCGAGAACACCCCGCCGGAGGCGTACCCGCTGCTGCTGAACTACCCGTACTTCGACCTGTACCGCAAGCAGGTGGTCAAGCAGGCCGACCTGGTCATGGCCATGTACCTGCGGGGTGATGCCTTCACCCCCGAGGAGAAGGCCCGCAACTTCGCGTACTACGACGCCCGTACCGTGCGGGACTCGTCGCTGTCGGCCTGCATCCAGGCCGTCATGGCCGCCGAGGTGGGTTTCGTGGAGCTGGCCCACGACTACCTGGGCGAGGCCGCCCTGATGGACCTGCACGACCTGCACCAGAACGCCCGGGACGGCGTGCACGTGGCGTCCCTGGCCGGTTCCTGGATCGCCCTGGTGGCGGGCCTGGGCGGCATGCGTGACTCCAACGGGCAGCTCTCCTTCGCACCCCGGCTGCCGAGCCGGATCAACGCGCTGGAGTTCTCGCTGCTCTGGCGCGGCCTGCGGCTGCGGGTGGAGGTCACGGCCGACGAGGTGACCTACTCGCTGCGCAACGGCGGTGGGTCGGCGCGTCTGGACCTGCTGCACCACGGCAAGGAGGTCACCATCACCCAGGTGAAGCCGGTCGTGCTGCCGATCCCGCCGGCGCCGCCGACGGGC
>NZ_JBEZGQ010000603.1:0-5243 GCF_040650095.1 Actinoplanes sp. NPDC048791
CGAAAGTGGCTATGATGATACGCGCACACGGCCGGGCGGCCACGATCGGAACAACTCACCGCCAGTTGGCCCGGTAATGAGGATCGGTCATGGGTCCACAGCGCCCTTCATCGACTACACAGCGTGGCGCCCGTGACGCTACGCGGCATCACCGCCGGTGGACAGCGCGTGGTCACCCGGCTGCGGTAGGTCACCCGGCCGGACTCGGTGACCCTCGCCGGTGGCGCGTCCCGCCGTTCAGCCGATGATCGGCCGGAACAGTCCGAACAGGACGCTGGTGGTCAGCGCGGCGGCGGACACAAGGGTCGCGACGGCCATCAGGGCGGCGTCGGCGCGGCCGAAGGTCTGCCGGCGGGCGTACGTCCTGGGCGTGCCCGCGTCGAAGCCCCGCGCGTCCATCGCCACCGCCAGCCGCCCGCCCCGCCGAAGCGCTCCCACCAGCAGCGCGAACGCCGTCGACACGAACAGCCGCAGCTTGGCCACCGGGTTGCGTCCGGCGTCGATGCCGCGCGCGCGGCGGGCCAGGCTCAGCATCTGCCACTCCTGGCCGAGCAGCGGCACCAGCCGGAACGCGGCCAGCGCGCCGATCGCGAACCGGGCCGGCGCCCGTACGTTCTGCACCAGGGCGTCGGCGAGGTCGGTGGGGTCGGTGGTGGCGAACACGATGATGCCCGGCAGCGCGATCGCGAAGACCCGCAGCACCATGCCCAGCGCGGTGACCAGCACCCCGGTGGTCACCGCGAACGGCCCGAGCGTCGCGACCGTGGCCCCGGAGCGCTCGGCCGCGAACAGCACCAGGGTGATCACGATGCCCCCGGCGGCGAGCACCAGCGGCCAGGCCCGCCGGAACAGGGTGCCGTAGCGCATCCCGAACAGCGGCAGCACCGCCAGCTCGACGGCCAGGGCGATGGTCGGGGTCAGCGGGTCCAGGGTGGCGATCAGCGGGGCGCTGAACAGCAGGGCGGCGGCGAGCTTGGCGACCGGGTTGCGCCGCGCGAGCGGTGCGGTGCTGGCCTCGAAGGTCGGCAGGGTGAGCGTCATGTGGCCCGTTCCAGGCGGTGGACGGAGCCGGCGAGGGCCGCCACGAAGTCGTCGTCGTGGGTGACCGCGACGATGCCGTGGCCGTCGTCGCGCAGCCGGGCCAGCAGGTCGACCAGCTCGATCCAGGTGCGCCGGTCCTGGCCGAACGTGGGCTCGTCCAGCACCAGCAGCCGCGGCGCGGTGGCCAGGGCCGTCGCGACGCTCAGCCGCCGGGCCTCCCCGCCGGAGAGCGTGTACGGGTTCGCGCCCGCCAGCTTCTCCAACCGCAGCCGTTGCAGCAACTCGTCGACGACCCGGCGGACCTCGGCCTCCGGGCGCCCGATCCGGCGCGGGCCCAGCGCCAGCTCGTCGGCGACCCGGTGGGTGACGAACTGATGCTCCGGATCCTGGAACACCGAGCCGATCCTCGTGGTCAGCTCGGCGGCCCGCCACCGGTGCGGCGCCCCACCCGGGACAGCGTCGATCGTGCCCGAGGTGGGCTTCAGCAGCCCGCCGAGCAGCAACGCCAGAGTGGACTGGCCCGCCGGATCTTCTCCACCGTGTACGGGTTGACGGCACCCCCGTCCACCGTCGGGTCGTTGGCGATGACCACGCACTCGACGCCCTCGACCACGCCGATGCCGGTCACCACGCTGGCCCCGATCGGGAACTCCGAGCCCCAGGCCGCCACCGGGGACAGCTCCAGGAACGGGCTGTCCTGGTCGAGCAGCATCTCGACCCGTTCGCGGGGCAGTAGCTTGCCGCGCGCGTGGTGCCGGGTCACCCACTTCTCGCCGCCGCCCGCGCGGGCCGCCTCCAGCGCCGCCTCGAGCTCCGCCAGCCGCTCCAGCATCGCGCTACGGCTCTGCAGGTAGGCCGGGTTGCGCGGGTCGATCGCGGTCTCGAGCACGGTCACGGGATCACCTCTGCCCTGCCCTGCGCTGCACGCCCGCCACCATCTTCAAAACCCCGCGCCTCTCACCCGTGTAGTGCCTCTCGACCACCTCCGTAACGAGCGGCCGACCGGGTGCGACACGGATCATGAGAGGGCGGCTTTGTCCCCTGATCAGGTGGGTGGACACGCCGTCGAGGGGCCGCCCATCAGGACGGCCCCTCGTCGTGCTCGTGGTGCTCTGCCGGTCAGACCCGCGCGCGGCGGGCGAGCCTTTCCGGATCCAGGATGATGACGCTCTTGCCGTCGAGCCGCAGCCAGGCGCGGGAGGCGAAATCCGCCAGCGCCTTGTTGACCGTCTCCCGGGAAGCGCCGACGAGCTGTGCCAGCTCCTCCTGGGTGAGGTCGTGCGTCACGCGCAGCACGCCACCGTCGCGGGTGCCGAAGCGGCCCGCCATCTGCAGCAGGTTCTTCGCCACCCGGCCGGGCACGTCGGTGAAGATCAGGTCGGCCAGTGCGTCGTTCGTCCGGCGCAGCCTGCGGGCGAGCACCCGCAGCAGCTGCTCGGCGATCTCCGGCCGGTTGTTCAACCACGGGCGCAGCGACGACTTCTTGAGCCGGGCCAGGCGCGTGTCGGTCACCGCGGTGGCCGTGGCCGTCCGCGGACCGGGGTCGAACAGCGACAGCTCACCGAGCATGTCCGACGGACCCATGATCGAGACGAGGTTCTGCCGGCCGTCCGCGGCCCGGCGACCAAGCTTGATCTTGCCGGAGAGAACGATGTAAAGGCTGTCACCCGCCTCGCCCTCATTGAAGACGATGTCGCCCTTGCGGACCTCGATCGTCTCCATCTCCTTGGCGAGTGCCTCGGCAGCCTCCGGGTCAACGCCCTGGAAGATCCCGCTGCGAGCCAGTACCTCATCCATCGCTGTACCTCCGAATACGCGCTTCGCCGCGCTCGATCAGTCTAGGCGCACGCGGGCCGTAAACGGGCGGGCACCCCTCGATCCAGATCTCGCAGCGTAACCGGTCGGGCCCCGGACGTCGAAAGAATCGTCGCTCTCGGTGAGCAAGGACCGGCCGTTCGACGGTCGACCCCGCTTGTCGGCCGACGGTATCGTCCTCGTCGATGAATTCCCACCCCCCACCGCGCCGCCCGGGCCTGTTCGGCCGCCCCGCCCTCACGATCACCCTCGCTGTCGCCGTGCTCGCAGGCGCCGGCCTCGGTGGCGTGGCCCTGGCCGATCGGGGATCCGACACTGCCGCCCCGGTCTGGAAGGCGCCGCCCGCCGCCCCCGCTTCGGCCTCCCCCGCTTCAGCCTCACCCGGGAAGCAGGAGACGGAATCGGCCACGGTCGAGGACTCGTTCACGTTCTCGGCGACCGGCGACATCATCATGGGCAGCGCGCCCAACAAGCTTCCGGCCGGCAACGGCAAGGGCTTCTTCGACTCGGTCCGCGAGGGCCTGAAGTCGGATCTGGTGATGGGCAACCTCGAACAGCCGCTCACCGGCGACACCGGCACATCCAAGTGCGGCAGCCCGCCCCGGGCCAACTGCTTCGCCTTCCGCTCCCCGCCGGCGTACGCCGAGCACCTGGTCGACGCCGGCTTCGAGCTGATGAACACGGCGAACAACCACTCCAAGGACTTCGGCACGCAGGGCTACAAGAACACGGTCCAGGCGCTGGACAAGGCCGGGCTGAAGCACACCGGGGCCCAGGGCCAGATCACCGTCGTGGAGGTCAAGGGGATCAGGGTCGCGGTGGTCGGCTTCTCCCCGTACGCGGGTGCGAACAACCTCAACGACCTCGCCGCCGCCCGCACGGTGATCGAGGAGGCCGCCGGAAAGGCCGACGTCGTCGTGGTGCAGGTGCACATGGGCGCCGAGGGCTCCGGCATGGGCCACGTCAAACCGGGCAACGAGCTGTTCTTCGGCGAGAACCGGGGCGACCCGATCAAGTTCTCCAAGGCGGTCATCGACGCGGGCGCTGACGTCGTCGTCGGGCACGGGCCGCACGTGCTGCGCGGCATGCAGTTCTACAAGGGCAAGCTGATCGCGTACAGCCTGGGCAACTTCGCCGGCGGCGGAAAGACGCTCAGCAGCGACGGCGTCCTCAAGTACGGCGGCATCCTGCACGTCACGCTGACCCGCGAGGGTGGGTTCACCGGCGGAAAGTTCCTGTCGACGTACCTGGACAGCACCGGCAAGCCCGTCCGGGACAGCGGGAAAGAGCGCGGCCGGGACCGGGTCCGGGAGCTTTCAGCCGACGACTTCGGTGACACCGCCGCGACCATCGGTGAGGACGGATCCATCACGGCGCCCCGGTGACGGGTATGTGACCCGGGGCGGTCGTGGGTGCGACGTACTCTTGCTCGCGTGAGTCGTCCCGTCGTCGCCGCCACCGCAGGTGCGGCCGTGCTCGCCCGGTCGGTCAAGCGCTTCGCGGGGGAGACCCCGATCGGGCGCAAACGCCGGGCCCGCAAGATGGCCAGACTGCTGGCCGATACCCACCCCGACGCGCACTGCGAGCTGGACTTCAGCACTCCGCTGGAGCTGGCGGTCGCCACCATCCTGTCCGCGCAGTGCACGGACAAGAAGGTCAACGAGGTCACCCCGACGGTCTTCGCCAAGTACCGCTCGGCGGCCGACTATGCCGCCGCCGACCGCGCCGAGCTCGAGGTGATCCTGCGCCCGACCGGCTTCTTCCGGGCGAAGACCGACTCGCTGATCAAGCTCGGTCAGGCCCTGCTCGAACGCCACGACGGTGAGCTGCCGGGCCGGCTGGACCAGCTCGTGGCGCTGCCGGGCATCGGCCGCAAGACGGCGAACGTGATCCTGGGCAACGCCTTCGACGTCCCCGGCATCACGGTCGACACCCACTTCCGCCGGCTGGTGAACCGCTTCGGCTGGGTCCACGAGGAGGACCCGGTCAAGATCGAGTTCCTGGTCGCGGACCTGATCGAGAAGCGCGACTGGACGATGCTGTCGCACCGCATCATCTTCCATGGCCGCCGCGTCTGCCACGCCCGCAAGCCCGCGTGCGGGGCGTGCACCCTGGCCACGATGTGCCCGTCCTATGGCACCGGCCCGACCGAGGCGGCCCCGGCGGCGAAGCTGCTGAAGGGCCCGCGCGCGAAGGAGCTGGCGGCCCAGGCGGGCGTCGACCCCGAGCTGGTGCCGGACGCGGCTGTCCTGACGCCGGAGGCCCCGTGAGCCGAGTCCGGGGCGGGCCGGTGCTGGCGCGGTGGGTGAAGCCACCCCAGGCGCGGCTGCTGGCCCCCGGGACGGCCACCCGGGTGGCGCCCCCGCCACCCCCCGAGGGCGCCGCGT
>NZ_JBEZGQ010000604.1:0-5241 GCF_040650095.1 Actinoplanes sp. NPDC048791
CCGGCCTGGGCCGGGTCCAGCGGGAGCCGACCAGCGCGCCGCGGCCCGGCCAGCCCGGGCCGCGGTCGAACAGTAAGGTCAGCGGTCGTGCGAGTCGGTGCCGCGGGTGTCAGGCGGCGGGACCGGGCGGCCGTTCCGCCGTTGCCCGTTCTCGAAGCACCCACGAAAATGCGACGCCGTCCCGCAACTGGCCTCGGAAGCTATCGCGCCGCCTGGATGGCCGCGACCGCCGCGTGTGCATCCGGCACCGTGATCGTGACGACCCGCCCACTCCGCAAAGTCAACCGCAACGTCGGTCCAGAGCGAACCGTGCAAGACGTACGCCCCGGCGTCCACCAGAAGCCGTAAACCACCGACCACACCGGAAGGTCGACGACCTCAGCCCGCTCGATCTGCGCGATCCGATAGGTGCCACGCGGCCAGCCGAGCACCCCAAACCGGACCGAAACCCCGTTCGGCCCTGCCGCCGTCCGGATCGACCCCGCCGTCAGCAGGTTGACCAGCGCACCGGTGGCCGCGACGAGCAGCGGGATCACCAGGGCCGGGCCGTTGCCGAGCACGAGCAGCGGCACTACCAGGGCGATGCTCAGCACCACCATGGGCCAGTTCGTGACCCGTCCGGTGTAGAGGGAGAACGGGCCCGTTCCAGGAATCGCGGATGCCGTCACGGGGCACCGTCCTTTCGGTTGGTCACGTGAGCTGCTCGATGAGGCGGATCAGGTCGCTGCGTCCGAGCCCGTACCGGCGGGCCACCGCCACCAGTTCCTGGGCCGCCTCGGCGACCGGGGCCGGCTCGGTCATGGTCGACGCGACGCGCGCGCCCCGGCCTCGGCGGAATTCCAGCAGGCCGTCGTCGCGCAGCTGCCGGTACGCGGCCAGCACGGTGTTGCGGTCGACTGACAGCGCCGAAGCCAGCTCGGCCGCCGGCGGCAGTTGCTCACCCACTTTGAGCTCGCCCGTGACCACGCCTTGGCGGACGCATCGGGCGATCTGGTGCTGGAGCAGCTCCCGCGACGAATGATCGATCAGCCACCTCATAGTGCTAGCATTATCAGCACCATTATTCGAGTGAGTCAAGCCGTTCGCGCACCCATGCCAGCGTCGCCACGCCTTGGGCTCGCTGGAAGTCGCGGACGGTCGGCAGGCCGGGCGGGTCCGGCTGGCGAGCGGCGTCGAGGAAGAAGCCCGCCATGCCGGCGAGGAGCGCGGTCAGATCCTGTGGGTCGACGCCGGGCGTGTGCTCGGTGAGCAACTGGTCCGCCGGCTGCCCGCCGTAGAGCCGTACGTTGATCAGCAGCAGCACCGTGTCCACCCAGCCCGCGCCGCGGCAGGCCCAGGGCCAGTCGACCAGCGTGACCCGGCCGTCCGGGCCGACCAGCAGGTTGTCGGCCCGCACGTCGAAGTGCACGAGCGTGTCCCCGGCAACCGCGGTCCGCGCCCGGTCGGCGAGCGCGCACAGCCGGTCGAGGTGCTGCTCGGCCCAGGGGTCGAGGTCGGCCGGCGGGTCGGCGGCGATCCGTTCCCAGCCGCCGAAGTCGTAGCCGAGGACGTCGGCCGCCAGCGGTACGTCGGTGACCGGTGACGGGGTGAGCCGGCGAGCCAGGTCCCGCAGCACGGTGAGTACGGTGGCCAGTTCGCCGGCCTGCCACGGGGTGTGCGGATGCCGGCCGGGCACATCCTCGAGCACGAGCGCGACCCACTTGCCGTCGTCGTAGGTGCCCAGCAGGCGTGGCGCGGCTGCTTCCTTCGGCAGGCGGGCCGTGACGGCTGCTTCGCGTCGGTGCATGTCGACGCTGACCGGATTCTGTGCCGTGCTGACCGCTTTGACGAAGGCCTGGGTGCCGGCTGCGGTCCGTACCCGGTCGGCGGTGCCGGGGGAGAACCCACCCGGCTGCGACACGGCCGCCACGACGGGGGAGCCGAGCAGGTCCTCGATCGCCGCACGGACCTCGCCGGGAAGGTCCGCCCAGCCGATCCGTACGCCCGTTGCTGTTGTCATGCCGGGATTCTGACCGCCGGCGGCACGTGCGCGCGCCCCATTTCGCCGGAGGTGGCAACCAGCACTGGGCTAGGTCGCCGCGAAGGTCAGAGTGGGATGTTCAAATCCGGCACGACGGCGGTGCGGCCTAGCTCCCAGAAGGCGATGGCGGCGGCGGTCGCGACGTTCAGCGAGTCCACATTGTTGTGCATCGGAATGGCGACGCGGACGTCACTGGCCTCCAGCGCCTGGCGGGTGAGCCCGGGGCCCTCGGCCCCCAGCAGCAGGGCGGGCCGCTCCCGCTGACCGTCGGTGAGGTGCTGCAGCGCCACCGCGTCGGGCGCCGGGGTCATCGCGAGCAGGGTGAAACCGGCGGCCCGGACGGCGGCGAGGGTCTGCGGCCAGTCGTCGGCTTTCGCGTACGGGATGGCGAAGACCTCGCCCATGCTGACCCGTACGGCCCGGCGGTACAGCGGGTCCGCACAGGTGGGGGAGAGCACCACCGCGTCGATGCCGAGCGCCGCTGCACTGCGGAAGAGTGCGCCGAGATTCGTGTGGGTGTTCAGCCCCTCCAGCACCGCCAGCCGCCGGGCCCCGGCAAGAAGCTCGTCCAGCGGCGTCAGCGCCCGCCGGTGGAAGGACGCCAGGATGCCGCGGTGGACGTGGAACCCGGTGACCGACTCCAGCACGTGCGGGGCGGCGGCGTAGAGCGGCGCGTCGGCGGGCAGATCGCCGAGTTGGTCGACCCGCTTCTCGTCGACCAGGGCGGACCGCAGCCGGTACCCGGCCCGCAGCGCGCGGTGGATCACCAGTTCGCCCTCGGCGATGAAGAGCCCGTTCGGCGGCTCCCACTTGGTCCGCAGCTCGACATCGGTCAGCGCCCGGTAGTCGGCGATCCGCGGGTCGTCGGGGTCGGTGATGCTCAGTGCTGGCACAACCGGCATTCTGCCTGCCGCGGCCGGGGCGCCCACGACCGACCGGGTACGCGGCAGGATGGGGGCATGTTCATCGATTCGCTGGAGACTCTGCGCAAGCGCCGCAGTGCCAAGTGGCGCACGTACCCCGATGATGTGCTGCCGATGGGCGTCGCCGAGATGGACTGCTCGCTGGCCCCGGCCGTGACCGCCGCCCTGCGGGCGGCCGTCGACGCCTCCGACACCGGCTATTCGGCGGCGGAGCCGGAGCTCGGCGAGGCGGTCGCCGGCTTCGCGGCCCGGCGCTGGGGATGGGAGGTGGACCCGGCCGCGGTCACCGCGGTCACCGATGTGGGCGTCGGCGTGGTCGAGCTGCTGCGGATGCTCACCCGCCCGGCGGACACCGTGGTGATCAGCCCGCCGGTCTACCCGCCGTTCTTCGACTGGCCGCCGGAGGCCGGCGTGCAACTGCGGGAGGTGCCACTCACCGCCGGATACCGCCTGGACCTGCCGGCCCTGGAGGCGGCCTTCGCCGCCCACCCCGCGGTCTACATCCTCTGCAATCCGCACAATCCGGTCGGCCGCGTCCACACCCCGGACGAGCTGGCCGCCCTGGTCCGGCTGGCCAAACTGTACGGCGTGACGATCATCAGCGACGAGATCCACTCCCCGCTGGTGCTGCCGGGCGCCCACTTCACGCCCACCCTGACCGTCCCCGGAGCGGCGGAGGTCACGGTGAGCCTGGTGTCGGCGAGCAAGGCCTTCAACCTGGCCGGCCTCAAGTGCGCGGCGATCGTCACCGGCGGCCCGGCCATGGCGGCGCTGGTCGAGCGCTTCCCGCGGGACATCCGCTGGCGCACCGGCCACCTGGGCGTGGCGGCCACGGTGGCGGCGTTCAACGACAGCGATGCCTGGCTCGACGACCTGCTCACCGAGCTCGGCGCCCGCCGCGCCGAGCTGGGCGAGCAGCTGAGCACCCGCCTGCCGAAGATCAACTGGATCCCGCCGGAAGCGACCTACCTGGCCTGGCTGGACTGCCGAGCCCTGGGCGACGACAACGAACCCCGGGAGCTGTTCCTGTCCCGCGCCCGGGTGGGCCTCGAACCAGGCACCCGCTTCGGCGCCCGCGGCGCAGGCTTCGTTCGGCTGAACTTCGGCACAAACGCGGATATCCTCAACGAGGCGACCGCACGTATGGCGAGCGCCACCGACAGGTAGCGGCGGCGGCCCGGACGCTGCGGCAGTACGGTTGTACTGTTCGCGTCGTTCTGCCGTCGGGGGTGTGCAGGTGTCGTCCGGTCCCGGGTCCGACCCTCATATGCTGGCGCTGCTGCGAGCCATCCGGCTGCGGCTCGCCGCACCGGACGCGGCTGCCGCGGGGGCGGCTGATACCACGGCGGCTCTGGGTGGTGCGGAGGCCGAGGAAGCGCCCGCCGGCGAGCCGGTCCACCCCGACTGGCTGATGCATCCTGACTGGCCAGCCGCGTCTCCTCCCGACCAGACCTCGCCTTCCGCTCAGCCGTCCACTTTCGCAGGCGGGGATCAAGTCAGGCCGGCCGGTGCCTTGCCCGCGGCGGATCTGCCTGGCCTGCCAGCGGCGAGCCCGCCTGACCTGCCGGCGGCGCATCCCCTGCGGGAAGCCTCGCCCGGCGGCGTGCCGCGCGTGGAACGGGAGACGGCCGGGAACGACAGCCGGGCCTGGCGCGCGAGTGTCGGCCCGATGCCGCGTGGGCCGCGGCCGCCCTATCAGGCTCCTTCCTCGCCGGGCAGCGTTCCCTCACCGCCGGCTGGCCCGACTCCTTCCGCGCCCACGCCAGGGACCGGGTCTGGGCCTGGCTATGTGGTCCCAGATGCCGGGGGGCCTGTACCGCTTCCGGGGAGTGACTCCGGTGAGCCGGTGGCTCCCGGGAGCGTCGACTCGCCCGGGTGGGCTCCCGGCCGGTCCGGGACGACACCGGTGCCGGGCGGTGTGCCGATCCGGCCGGGCTCGGCGCCGGCCGTGCCTGATCTCGACGACTTCCTTCCGGATGCCGGTGCAGGCGAGGGTGGCCGGGTGATGCCCAATCCGATCGGATCGGGGCCGTCCGGGTCCGGCTTTCCATTCCTGCGTGGGGGGAACCCGGCCCTTCCATCGGCGTTCAGCACGACGCCGGTGCCGGGTGCGGCGCCTGCGCCGGGTGGCGGCGCGGGATCGACTCCTGGAACGTCCGGCGGCGGCCCGGGAACGACGTCCGGCGCGGCTCCCGGTGCGGGAACTGGAGTTGGCGCGGCGCCCGGCTCGAGCGGGGCGCCTGGCGCCGGTTCCGGTTCGGGAGGGGGACCGGGTGCCCCCACCGGCTCGGGAGGGGG
>NZ_JBEZGQ010000605.1:0-5221 GCF_040650095.1 Actinoplanes sp. NPDC048791
GCGCAACCGGCCGGCCCGCGCCGCGGCGGCCCAGGCGGTCAGCGTCACCACGGCGAGCGCGCCCCCGGCCACCACCGCGTCGACCCACAGCGTCACCCCGTTGTCGGACGTGCCGTACAGCCGGTTGGTCTGGGCCAGGACCGGCAGGGTCAGCAGGTTCCCGGCGACGACCCCGAGCACGGTGCCGGCCGCGGCGGGGATCAGCGCCTGACCGAGGTACGCCCGGACGACCTGGGCCGGGGTGAAGCCCAGCGCCTTGAGGATGCCGATCCGGCGGGTGCCGGTGCTGACCGCCCCGGCGATCACGTTGCCGATGATGAGCACCGCCATCACCACGCCCAGCACCCCGAACGCGATCAGGAACGGCACCAGCAGCGCGGCCTGGCCGACGGCGCTCTGCCGGGTGGCCAGCCAGGACACGGCTCCGGTGAGAGCGCCGGCCGGCACCGTGGCGGCGATCGCTGTGCGGGCGGCGTCGACCTGGGCCGTGGTGCCGGCGGCGGTGAGGCGGTAGAGCATCTGGTACCCGGCCGGGCCACGGTCGCCGGTCCAGGCGGTGACCTGCCCCGGGGTCACCCAGGCATCGGCGGTCCGGCTGACCGAGCGGGCGATGCCGACCACGGTCACGTCGGGGCTGCCGGGCGGGTCGGCGACCGTCCACACCGTACCGATCTTGACCGGTGGTCCGCGGAAGCGGCTGTCCTCGGCCAGGACCAGCTCGCCGGGGGCCGTGGCCCACCGGCCCGCGGTCAGGGTGACCCGATCGACCGGGCCGTCCGCGGCGGACCGGCCGACGACAGTCATCGGTGGCCGCGGGTGACCGCCAGGCCCCCGCGCGCTGATCTGGGTGATGGGGAACGGTCCGGCCGCGGCGTCGATCCCGGCGGCCCCCGCGGACGCCGTCAGCTGCGCCACCGTCGCCTTGGCCGGGTCGAACTGGGCGGTCAGGTGTGCGCCCTGCTGCTGTCCGAAGGCCCGGTCGAACGGCGCTCGGGAGGCGACCAGCAGAGAGCCGCCGAGCACGGCCGAGGTCACCGCGATCAGCACGACCATGGTGATCACCACGGTCTGGACCCGGTGGCGGCCCGCTCCGGCGCGGACCACCCGTCCCAGCGTGCTCATCGGACGGCCGCCGTCGTGTCCGCGGCCACCCGGCCGTCGCGGAGCTGCACCGTACGGGTCGCGCAGTTCTCGGCCAGCGCCAGGTCGTGGGTGACCAGCACGATCGTCTGACCGTCGGCGTGCAGCTCGTTGAGCAGCCGCTGGACCTCCTCGCCGGCGGCGGTGTCCAGGGCCCCGGTCGGCTCGTCGGCCAGCAGCAACGCCGGCCGGTTCATCAGCGCGCGGGCCACGGCGACCCGCTGCCGTTCCCCGCCGGAGAGCCGGCCCGGGTACGCGGCGGCGTGCCGGTCGACGCCGAGCACGGTTAGCAGCTCGGTGGCCCGGCGCTGTGCGGCGGTGCGGGCCATGCCGGCGAGCTGGGCCGGCAGCATCACGTTGTCGGCGACGGTCAGGTCGTCGAGCAGGTTGAAGAACTGGAACACCAGACCGATCCGGGCCCGCCGGTACTTGGCCGACGCCGCTTCGCCCAGCTTGTCCACGGCGACGCCGTCCACCGTGACCGTGCCGGTGCTCGGGCGGTCCAGCCCGGCGATGAGGTTGAGCAGCGTGGACTTGCCGCTGCCGGACGGGCCGAGGATCGCCACCGACTCCCCGGGCTGCACGGTCAGGGACAGCTCCCGCAACGCCGGGGGTCCGTCGTCGTAGCGTCGGGTCACGTCCCGCAATTCGATCAACGGCGCGGTCATAGTGGTCTCCTCGTCGGATGGCAAGCCGCAGACGGGCTCTGCGGCGTTGACGCTAGGGGCGGGCCCGGACCGGACACATCGCCACCGGGAGGCATCTCTGGTACCGCAACGGGATGAGCCCGGCGCGGCGTCATCCCTGAGATGTAGGCGTGCGAGGTAGCGCGCACCCGTCCCGAGACGGATACCGCGGTGCCGCCCCGGCGACGAGAATGAGCCGGTGACCGAACGTGCGCTGCTGGGCCGGCTGCGGGCCGGGGTACGGGCGCTGACCCGTCCGGCCGGCCCGCTGCCACCGTTGCCGCTGCGGGGCCAGGTGTTCGACGCCGTGCTGGCGCTGGGCCTCGGCATCGCCGCGATCCAGGCCGGTGACGAGGGCATCCAGAACCGGGCCCGGTTGGTCAACTGCCCGCTGCCGGACCCCGGCCCCGGACCGGCACCGGTGTGCGAGCCGGTGTGGCCGCCGTTCCTGCCGGTCGACGAGGGCCAGTCCGCCGGTCCGACGACCCTGCTGCTCCTGCTGGTGGTGCTGCCGCTGGTGTTCCGGCGCCGCTATCCGCTGGGCGTGCTGTGGATCGTGCTGGCGCTGGCCACGGCGGTCAGCGAAAATCCGGCGGCGTTGCGGCTGTCGTTCTTCGCCTGCGTCATCGCGGGCTACACGGCCGCGGTCTTCAGCCCGTACCGGTTGCCCGCGCTGGCGAGCCTGCCGGTGGCGGCGGTGCTGCACAACACCTTGCAGTCGGACGCCAGCTCGGTGGCGGACAGTGCGGTGCCGTACCTGATCCTGCTGCCCATCGCCGTCGCCGCCGACGGCCTGCGCCGGTGGAAACACCGCGCCGACGAGGGGCAGGCGCGGATGGCGGTGATGGCCCACGAGCAGGCCGAGGCGGTGCGCCGGGCCACCGAGCACGAACGGGCGCGGATCGCCCGGGAGCTGCACGACGTGGTGACGCACAACGTCAGCGTGATGGTGATCCAGGCCGGCGGCGCCCGCAAGATCATGGACTCGGCGCCCGAGCAGGCGAAGGAGGCGCTGCTGGCGGTCGAGGCCAGCGGCCGGTCGGCGATGACCGAGCTGCGCCACGTGATGGGCCTGCTCACCATGCAGGCCGAAGGCCCCGAGCCGGCGAGCGACGCGGACCTGGCCCCGCAGCCGGGTCTCGACGGGCTCGACGGGCTCGTGCAGCGGATGCGCGACACCGGCGTGCCGATCGAGCTCACCCGCAGCGGGCACCGGATGCCGCTGCCGTCCGGGGTCGAGCTCACGGTGTACCGGCTGGTGCAGGAGGCGCTGACGAACATCGTCAAGCACGCGGCCGGCGCCTCGGTGCGGGTGACGCTGGCCTACGGCGACGACGACGTGCAGGTCGAGGTGGCCGACACCGGTGGCCGGTCCGGCGCCGCGGCCGCCACCGGGGCCGGGCGGGGGCTGATCGGCCTGCGCGAACGGCTCGCCGTCTACGGTGGGGTCCTGCAAGCGGGACCGCGGCTCAGCGGCGGATACCGCGTCCACGCCCGGATCCCGGTGGAGGTGTCGTGACCACGGCACTGCGGGTGGTGGTCGCCGACGACCAGGCGCTGGTCCGCGCCGGCTTCCGGATGATCCTCACGGCGGACGGCATCGAGGTGGTCGCCGAGGCGACGAACGGGGCCGAGGCGGTCGACGCGGTCCGCCGGCACCGGCCCGACGTGGTGCTGATGGACATCCGGATGCCCGAGATGGACGGGCTGGCGGCCACCCGGCAGATCCTCTCCGGCACCGGTGCGGCGCCGCGGGTCATCATGCTGACGACGTTCGACCTCGACCACTACGTGTACGCGGCGCTGACCGCCGGGGCCAGCGGCTTCCTGCTCAAGGACGTCACCCCCGAGCACCTGGTGAACGCCGTACGGCTGGTCCGCGACGGCGACGCGATGCTCGCCCCGGCGATCACCCGGCGGCTGGTCGAACGCTTCGCCCAGCGCGACGCCGACGTGCCGGTCGTGCACCGTGACCTGAGCGTCCTGACCCCGCGCGAGCTGGAAGTGCTCGGCCTGCTCGCACACGGGCTGAGCAATTCCGAGCTGGCCGGCCGGCTGCACCTGTCGGAGGCGACGGTGAAGACCCACGTCGCCCGGATCCTGGCCAAGCTCGGGCTGCGGGACAGGGTCCAGGCCGTCGTTGTCGCGTACCGCACGGGTCTGGTCAATCCGTGACCCGGGAGCAGGTGATCGCCGAGGTCGCGGCCCGGATCCCGGCGGCGGCCGGCGCCGTGCGGGTCGCGGTGGACGGCGTCGACGGGGTCGGCAAGACCACGTTCGCCCGGGAGCTCGCCGCCGCGCTGCGCGCGCGGGAGCGGCCGGTCGTGCACGTGTCCGCCGACGGCTTCCATCAGGTACGGGCCGTCCGGCATCGGCGGGGCCGCACCTCACCGGAGGGTTTCTGGCTGGACTCGTACGACTACCCGGCGCTGATCTCCGCCGTGCTGGCGCCGTTCGGGCCGGGTGGCGACCGGCGGTATCGCAGCGCCGTGCACGACGTCGCCACCGACGAGGTGCTCGATCTGCCCTGGGTGCAAGCGCCGGCCGACGCCGTACTCGTGGTGGACGGGTTGTTCCTGCACCGCGACGAGCTGGCCGCCCACTGGGACTTCTCGATCTTCCTGACCGCGCCGTTCGCCGTAACCGCGCAGCGGATGGCCCGGCGCGACGGCACCCATCCGGACCCGGACCATCCGAGCATGGCCAGGTACGTGCAGGGTCAGCGCCTCTACTTCGCCGCGTGCCGGCCGTGGGAGCGCGCCGATCTGGTGATCGACAACAGCGACATCGGCCGGCCGACGCCGGTCGTGGAACAGAGGTAGAGCTTGCTGGGAACCGTGCTCGCGGCGGCCGGGGTCTTCGCCGGCACCAACGTCGACGACCTCATCGTGCTGACCGTGCTGTTCCTCGCGGCCCGCGCGGCGGGCCGGCCGCGGCCCTGGCAGATCTGGGCCGGGCAGTACGCCGGCATCACCGTGCTCGTGGCGGTCTCCGCGCTGGCCGCCCTGGGCCTGGCCCTGGTGCCGGACGAGTGGGTCGGCCTGCTCGGCCTGGTCCCGATCGCGCTCGGCGTGCGCGGGCTGATCGGCGCGGCCCGCGGCGGTGCTGACGACGACTCGCCGGTGGCCGCCGGGAACGCGCTCGCGGTGGCCGGCGTGACCATCGCGAACGGCGCGGACAACATCGCGGTCTACACGCCGATGTTCCGCACGCTGGGAGCCGGCGGCAGTGTCGTGGTGGTGCTGGTCTTCGCGGTGCTGATCGCGGTGTGGTGCGCGGCGGCGTCCTGGCTCGGCTCGCACCGCCGGATCATCGAACTGGTCCGCCGGCACGGGCACTGGCTGGTGCCGCTGGTCTTCATCACCATCGGCCTGGTGATCCTCATCGAGTCGGGC
>NZ_JBEZGQ010000606.1:0-5216 GCF_040650095.1 Actinoplanes sp. NPDC048791
CCAGCCGGCGCCCGGCGGCGTTGGCGCGGGCCGCGGCCACCTGTGGGTTCTCGAACGGCAGCCGGCGCCCGGCGACCGCCAGGGTCGCGTCCACCACGGTGTTGCCGGTGATCAGCACGTCCGCGGTGGCGATGTTCTCGTCGAGCAGGTTCATGGCGGCCAGCGGCGTCGGGGCCAGGTGCAGCGCGGCGACCTGGGCGACCAGGCGGCGGTTGGCCTCCTCGGGGAACGGTGAGTCGAGGTCGCCGGAGCGCAGCCCGGCCTCCAGGTGCACGACCGGGATGCGGCGCCAGAACGCGGCCAGCGCGCCGGCCAGGCTGGTCGTCGTGTCGCCCTGCACCAGCACGGCGGCGGGGGTCCGCTGCGCCCAGAGCGTGTCGAGCTGCCGGATCATCTCGGTGAGCAGTTCGGCCTGGCTGCCGGTGCCGCGCTCGACCTGCAGCGTGACGTCCGGGGTGAGGTCGAAGGCGGCGAGCGCCTGGCTGACCATCGCCGGGTGCTGGCCGCTGGCCACCAGGACCGGGGTGACCAGGCCGGCGGCCCGCATGGCCAGCGCGACGGGGGCGAGCTTGACGGCCTCGGGGCGGGTGCCGCCGATCAGGTGGATTTCGGGGAGCGACATGTGGGGGGAGCCTTCTTCCGGGAGGGGGAGACCTTCAGGCGGCGAGTGCGACTTGCAGGTGGTGCGGCAGCGGCTCCTCGGCGAGCCGTTCGGTCTTGGCCCAGGCCTGCCGGCCGGTGGCCTGCCGGCCGATGGCGCGGTAGGTGGCGACCAGACCCAGGAGCAGGAAGATCGGGTACGCGGCCGCGGCGATCAGCAGCCGGCGCAGGGTCTCGTCGCGCAGCCGGTAGCGGTGCACCAGCGCCCAGACGAAGCCGGGGAAGAACGTGACGGCGAACCACATCGCGCCGCTCTCGCCGAGCGCCCCCCAGCTGTGCAGGTAGGGCACCGGGTGGCCGATCAGCAGGCCCACCGTGGCGATGGTGACCGCGCCGAGCAGCACGACGGTGACCACCGCGTTGATCCACGGGGAGATCAGGTAGTGCATGACCTCGAGCAGCGAGGTGGTGCTGATCCGCTTCGAGCTCATCAGCCGGCGCAGGTACCGGACGCACTGGATGTTGCCCTGGGCCCAGCGGGTGCGCTGGCGGGTGAGCCGGCGCAGGTCGACGACGGCCTGCTGGGTGACCGAGGCGCGGGGGGTGTAGCGGATGCCGACCCCGTCGAGGTGCATCCGCAGGCCCAGTTCGAGGTCCTCGACCAGGCACGCGGACCAGGGCGCGTCGCCCAGGGCGAGCAGCGCGGACAGCCGGGTGAACTGCCCGTTGCCGCCGAGGCCGACGGTGTCGATGGTGTCCCGCAGGCTCTGGCAGGCGTTGACGATCGCGCCGAACTCCAGGTCCTGCACCGCGCCGAGCAGCTTGTTGCGGTTGCGGATGCGGACCTGCACCTGCACGGCACCGATCGTCGTGTCCCGCATCATCCGCGACACCTCGAGCAGGATGTTGCGGCTGCCCTGACCGTCGCCGTCGATGATGCCGATGACGACCTTCTCGGGGTCGACGCCTTCCTCGGCGGTGCGTTCGGCGATGTAGCGGTACGCGGCGTTGAGAGCCTCGCCCTTGCCCTTGCGGGCCTCCGGCAGCTCCCGCCGCAGCACCCGCAGCCGCGGGTGGTCGATGGCGGCGAGGACCTCGGGGGTGTGGTCGTCGGAGCCGTCGTCCACCACGAGCACCCGGGCCAGCGTGCCGCCGGGTCCGCTGAGGCCGAGGGCGGCGTTGACGGTGTTGCCGACGACGACCTCTTCGTTCAGCGCCGGCACGATGATCCAGAAGTGCTGCGGGGTGCCGTCGCCGTGGGCCAGCGAGCGGCTGACGATCGCGGTGCGGTGCGACGCGGCGTAGCGCACCGCGAAGCTCACCAGGGCGAGCGTGGAGACCGGCCAGGCCAGCATGATCGCGTATCCGACGATCACCAGGTACCAGCTGTCCGCTGCCGTCATCACTCGCCTCCTTCCGTCGCTGTCCGTGTTGTCGGCCGGTGTTTCAGGGCCGCGCTCTTGGACGTATTAGGACATTAAGACGCTACCCAGCGTGACACAAGGGCGGCGACCGGACCGCCGGGCCTAACTGACCTTTTGGCCTATGACAGACATCCCAGACAGGCCGAATCGCCGTGAAGGCCCCGGAAAGCCGCGTCACCCCGCGTGAGGACACCGGCTGACAAAGCGGGACGGGAGGGGTGCTGCAGCGAAGATCCGATTACTGAGAGTGCTGCGGGCCGTTTCGCCGGAGCGCGTTGCCGAGGGAGGCCATCGGGTCACGCTCAGTGAGGAACCGTCGGTCTTCCGACTGAAGAGACACCGCGAACTGGTCGGTTCGGGGACAACACACGTTGACGGCTCCTGCGATCATCGACATCACCGCAGGAACACGGGCCGCCCACTTTTCCGGGCGGCCGATCGCGGTCGGCACACGGGGAAACGGGGCGTAGGCATGGGCGGGTTCTTCGAGGCTGCACTCAGCTTCCCCGCCGTCATCCTGACCCCGCTCCTGGTCGTCGTCATCGGCTACTGGCTCGTCGTCATCGTCGGCGGCGCGGACCCCGACGGCGACGGCGGCGACACCGGCGGTGGTTTCCTCGGCTTCCTCGGCTTCGGCGGAGTGCCCGCGTCGGTGGTGCTCTCGCTGCTCGTCGCGGTCGCCTGGTTCGCCGCGCTGGCCGGCGGCGAGCTGCTCGGCGCGATCCCGGCCGGACTGGTCCTGGCCGGCGCCCTCGTGGTCGCCTGGGTGGTCGCCCGCCTGGCCGTGCTGCTGCTGCGGCGATTCCTGCCGTCCGGCGCCGAGCCGTCGCGGGCCGACTTCGTCGGGATGACCTGCGTCGTGCGCACCGGGCGGGTCACCGCCACCTTCGGCCAGGCGGAGGTGCACTCACCCGACGGTTCGTCGGCGGTGGTGCAGGTCCGCCAGGCCGGCAACGACGATCTCCGGGCCGGCACGGTCGCCGTGCTCTACGACTTCGACGCGGACGGCGAGTTCTTCTGGATCGTCCCCGCAGACGTAGCTCTCTAGTCAGCCCCTCGGCAAGAAGGATCAATGATGGACGTGATTTCCACCGGTCTCGGTGTGCTCATCGCCGTCGTGCTGCTCATCGTGCTCGGCGTCGTCTTCTTCCTCAGCCGCATGTTCCGCAAGGTGGAACAGGGCAAGGCGCTCATCGTGTCGAAGGTGCGCCGGGTCGACGTCACCTTCACCGGCGCGGTCGTGCTGCCCGTGCTGCACAAGGCCGAGACGATGGACATCTCGGTGAAGACCATCGAGATCTCCCGGACCGGCCGGGAGGGCCTGATCTGCCGGGACAACATCCGGGCGGACATCCGGATCACGTTCTTCGTCCGGGTCAACAAGACCACCGAGGACGTCATCAAGGTCGCCCAGGCGATCGGCACCACCCGGGCCAGCAGCGAGCAGACGCTGCAGGAGCTGTTCAACGCCAAGTTCTCCGAGGCGCTCAAGACGGTCGGCAAGCAGCTGGACTTCGTCGACCTCTACACCAAGCGCAACGAGTTCCGGGACCAGATCATCGAGGTGATCGGCACCGACCTCAACGGCTACAGCCTCGAGGACGCGGCCATCGACTTCCTCGAGCAGACCCCGATGCACTCGCTCGACCCGAAGAACATCCTGGACGCCCAGGGCATCCGGAAGATCACCGAGCTGACCGCGATCGAGGCGGTCCGCACCAACGACTTCCGGCGCAACGAGGAGAAGGAGATCACCCGGCAGAACGTGGACGCCCGGGAGGCGATCCTCGAGCTGGAGCGCCGGCAGGCGGACGCGGAGATCAAGCAGAACCGGGAGATCGAGACCATCCGGGCCCGCGAGACGGCGGAGATCCAGCTCGCCCAGGCCGAGGAGCGGCTCCGCGCCGAGGGCGCCCACCTGCGCACCGAGCAGCAGCTCGGCGTGCAGAAGCAGAACAAGGACCGGGAGATCGCGGTCGCCGAGAAGAACCGCGAGCGGGTCATCGCCATCGAGACCGAGCGCATCGAGAAGGACCGGATGCTCGAGGTCATCGGCCGCGAACGCGAGACCGAGCTGTCCACGATCTCCAAGGACAAGGAGGTCGAGGGCGAGAAGCGGGCCATCGCCGAGGTGATCCGCGAGCGCATCGCGGTGGAGAAGACGGTCGCCGAGCAGGAGGAGAACATCAAGCGCCTGCGCGTCGTCGAGGAAGCCGAGCGCACCCGCCAGGCCGTGATCATCAACGCCGAGGCCGAGGCCCAGGAGGCGCTGGTCAAGGACATCAAGGCGGCCGAGGCGGCCGAGACCGCGGCCAAGTTCAAGGCCCGCGAGGAGCTGCTGCTGGCCGAGGCCCGTCAGCAGACCGCCGAGCTGGACGCCCGGGCCAAGATCCGGCTGGCCGAGGGCACGCAGGCCGAGGCGGCCGCCGCCGGGCTGGCCGACGTGCAGGTGCGTGAGCGCAACGCCGAGGTCATCGAGAAGACCGGCCGGGCCAACGCCGAGGTCACCGAGCTCACCGGCCGCGCCGAGGCCATCGTCGAGCGGGAGAAGGCGCTGGTCGCCGCCGAGGCGATCCGCGAGAAGCTCAAGGGCGAGGCCGAGGGCCTGACCGAGAAGGCCGCCGCGATGGGCGCGCTGGACGACGCCACCCGCGAGCACGAGGAATACCGGCTGCGCCTGGAGATGGAGAAGGAGATCCGGCTCGCCGGCATCACCGTGCACAAGGAGATCGCCGAGTCGCAGGCGATGGTCGTGGCCGCCGGCCTGGAGAAGGCGAACATCGACATCGTCGGCGGTGACTCGGTCTTCTTCGACAAGCTGCTCGGCTCGATCACGATGGGCAAGAGCCTGGACGGCTTCGTCGAGCACTCGAATGTGGCGCAGGGCCTCGGCTCGCGTTACCTCGACGGCTCGGCCAGCATCACCGACGACCTGAGCCGGCTGCTCGGCTCGGTCTCCACCGGGGACGTGGCCAACCTGACGCTGGCCGCCTTCCTCACCCAGCAGATCAGCAAGGGTGGCGAGGACTCGGGCAAGCTGCGTGAGCTGCTCGCCGCGGCCAAGAAGCTGGGCGTCGCCGACACCAGGGTCTCGTCCCTGACCGCGACCCCGGCCAACGGCACGGTGGTGGCCCAGCAGTGACGACCGCGCCCGTGAGTGCCGCGGCCACCGAGGCCGCGGCACTGGATGCC
>NZ_JBEZGQ010000607.1:0-5216 GCF_040650095.1 Actinoplanes sp. NPDC048791
CAATTTAATAGAGCGGGGCGGTAAGCCTAACCTACCCGCCCCGCCAAGTTGCAGGTCGTGGGTCTTGCCCTGGACCCCACCCGCCGGTCGTGTTCCGCGCCCCACGCGCATCAGCACGACACACCCGCGCCCACCTGCGCGGGACGTCTGTCACTCGGTCGGGCCGTCCTTGTAGCTCCAGGACGTGACCCGGGGTGTCTTGGCCGCGCCGACGAGTTCCTTGTCGTCCGGCTCGGCCTCGGGCTCTTCGGTCGTGGCGGCTTCGGCCGGGCGGCGGCGCGAGCGCAGCACCGCGACGGCTCCGGCGGCTGCGGCCAGTGCGGCGACGACCCAGCCGGCGATGGTCCAGAAGCCGGGGCCGTCGTTGGCGTCGATCAGGGCGGCGAAGGTGGCCGCGTCGGCGTCTCCGGTGTCGCTGGTGCCCGTACCGTTGTGTCCGCCGGAGTGGGGCGCCGCTTGCTGGCCGGGCGCCGCCGGGGTGAGGGACAGCACGACCGGCGGCAGGGGAGCGCCCTTGGCCGGGTCGGCGTAGGTCGCCTGCAGGGTGAAGCTCATCTGGGCGGAGGCCGGCATCGGGCCCATCGCGACCGGCAGGTCCGCCGACTTGCCGGGGGCGAGCGCCTTGCCGGGCATCGCGGTCCAGGTGATGTCCGCGGCGGTCTCGGCGATCGCTTCGCCGTGGATGCCGTCCATCGGGGTGGCCAGCGACTTGGTCGTGATCAGCGGTGCCCAGTCGTCCACCGACAGCGGGTAGGCCTCGGCGACCGGCAGTTCGGCCGGCAGCATCAGCTTGACCTTGGTGATCGGGCTCCGGGCGGTGTTCGTCACCTTGAACGTCACGTTGGTGCCGCTGCCCTGCGGTGCGCTGGGCGGGCTGACCGTGACGTCCGCGGCGGCGGGGGATGCCGCGCAGAGCACACCCGCGGCGACGGCGGCGGCCAGTACGCCCGCCCGGCGGTGCTTCTCGAGGTTCCTCACGAGGGGTAGTTCGGCTGGGACGCGTCAATGGTTCAACCGTGCCGGACTTTCTTTTCGGCGAGTTCGGCATGATGGTCGGCATGCGTGACGTGGCCATCGGCAGTGACATGATCAGACTCGGACAGTTTCTCAAACTGGCCGACCTCATCGACACCGGCGGGGAGGCGAAGATCCTGATCGCGTCGGGGGACGTGACGGTCAACGGGGAGGTCGACACCCGGCGCGGGCGGCAGTTGCGGCCGGGGGACGTGGTGGTCGTGCAGGGACGGTCGGCCCGGGTCGCCTGAGGACATCCGGGCAACTTCGATACTCATATATGCAGCACTCTGTGACCAGTGGTTGACATCCTGTCGATCACAGGCATCTACTGATTCCGGTGTTACCGGCGTCACAGATGCCGGAGTCCGATCCGCCTCGCCGGGGAGGCTCCATGTCTCGTGCACATGTCCGCGCGGTTCTCTCGGGGGCCGCCGCAGCCCTGCTGGCCGTGTCGCTCTCGGGATGTGCGGGCTGGGGTGGTGACAGCGCCGGCTCCGGCGGGGCGAACAGCATCGACGTGCTGATGGTGAACAACCCGCAGATGATCGACCTGCAGCGGCTCACCGAGGCCAACTTCACCCGGCAGACCGGCATCAGCGTCAACTTCACGGTGCTGCCGGAGAACGACGTCCGGGACAAGATCAGCCAGGAGTTCTCCAGCCAGGCCGGGCAGTACGACGTGGCCTCGCTGAGCAACTTCGAGATCCCGATCTACGCCAAGAGCAAGTGGATCGCCCCGCTGGACGACTACGTCGCGGCCGACAGCGCGTTCAACCAGGCGGACATCCTGCCGCCGATGACCAAGTCGCTGACCGCCGACGACGGCAAGCTCTACGGCGAACCGTTCTACGGCGAGTCCTCGTTCCTGATGTACCGCAAGGACGTGCTGGACGCGCAGGGCATCCAGATGCCCGCGAAGCCGACGTGGCAGCAGGTGGCGGACATCGCCGCGCAGGTCGACGGCAAGCAGCCCGGGATGGCCGGCATCTGCCTGCGCGGCCAGCCGGGCTGGGGCCAGGTCTTCGCGCCGCTGACCACGGTGGTGAACACGTTCGGCGGCACCTGGTTCGACGCGGACTGGAACGCCCGGGTCGACGCGCCCGAGTTCAAGCAGGCCACCCAGTTCTACGTGGACCTGGTGCGCGCGCACGGCGAGGTCGGCGCCCCGCAGGCCGGTTTCACCGAGTGCCTCAACAACCTGGTCCAGGGCAACGCCGCGATGTGGTACGACGCGACCAGCGCCGCGGGCACGCTGGAGGCGGCGGACTCCCCGGTCAAGGGCAAGATCGGGTACGTCGCCGCGCCGGTCGTCAAGACACCGAGCTCGGGCTGGCTGTACGCGTGGTCGTGGAGCATCCAGCAGGCGAGCGAGAAGAAGGACAACGCCTGGAAGTTCATCTCCTGGGCCTCCAGCAAGCAGTACGAGGAGCTCGTCGGCGGTCAGCTGGGCTGGTCCAAGGTGCCGGCCGGCAAGCGCGCCTCCACCTACGCCAACCCGGACTACCTCAAGGAGGCGTCGGCGTTCGCCGAGCCGACCGAGCAGGCCATCTCCAGCGCGGACCCGCGCAATCCCGGCGTGCAGCCGCGCCCGGCGCTCGGCATCCAGTTCGTCGACATCCCGGAGTTCACCGACCTCGGCACCCAGGTCTCGCAGTACGTCAGCTCCGCGATCGCCGGGCAGATGACCGTCGACGAGGCGCTGAAACGGGGTCAGCGGCTCGCCGACGACGTCGCGGAACGGTACCGATCGCGCGAGAACGGCTGAAGGGGGCGACAGCGATGACATCCGTGGCCGAGAAGACGGGATCCGGTACGACCGGTCTGACGCCCACGCCGCCCGGTGCGGCGCGCCGGGCCGCCGGCTGGGCCCGGCGGGCGCCGTTGCTGCCCGCGCTGATCTTCATGATCGTGGTGACCCAGCTGCCGTTCGTGGCGACGCTGGTCATCTCGTTCATGGACTGGAACGCCTACTACCCCGACGAGCGCGGGTTCGCCGGCTTCGACAACTTCCGGCGGGTCTTCACCGACGTCAACATGCGTGACGCGGTCTGGACGACGATCCTGCTGACCGTCGGCGTGGTGCTGATCAGCCTGATCCTCGGGCTCGGCATCGCGCTGCTGCTGGACCGCAAGTTCCGGGGCCGGGGCGCGGTCCGGACGATGATGATCGCCCCGTTCCTGGTGGTGCCCGTCGCCGCCGCCCTGCTCTGGAAGCACGCGCTCTACAACCCCGAGTACGGCCTCTTCAACGGCGCGCTGACCTGGGTGTGGGGCCTGTTCGGCTCCGACAACCCGCCACAGCCCGACTGGATCAGCAACATGCCGCTGTGGTCGGTGATCTTCGCCCTGGTCTGGCAGTGGACCCCGTTCATGATGCTGATCCTGCTGGCCGGCCTGCAGGGACGCCCGCTCGACGTCGTCGAGGCCGCCCGCATCGACGGGGCCAGCAGCTGGCAGATCTTCCGCAGCATGACGCTGCCGCACCTGCGCCAGTACCTCGAACTCGGCGCGCTGCTCGGCTCCATCTACATCGTGCAGAACTTCGACGCGGTCTTCACCATCACGTCCGGCGGCCTCGGTACGGCGAACCTGCCGTACACGATCTACCAGATCTTCTACCAGGCCCACGACTACGGCCGGGCGTCCGCCGCCGCCGTCGTGGTCGTGATCGGCACGATCATCATCGCGACGTTCGCCCTGCGGACGGTCTCGTCGCTGTTCAAGGAGGACCCGGGCCGATGACCACCACCTTGACCCGCACCGCGCCCAGCCACCAGGCCGTACCGAAGAAGAAGGACCGCGGCGGGCCGTGGCTGTCGCTGCTCGCCTGGGTGGTCGGCCTGCTGTTCGTGCTGCCCGTCGTCTGGATGGTGCTGACCTCGTTCCACAGCGAGGCCGACGCCGCCACCAACCCGCCCGCCGTGGCCGCCCCGCTGACCCTGGAGGGCTACCGAGAGTTCTTCTCCGGCGGCGCGAGCCCGTGGCCGCCGCTGCTGAACTCGCTGACCGCCAGCGTCATCTCGACCCTGCTGGTGCTGCTGCTGTCGTTCCCGGCCGCGTACGCGTTGTCGATCAAGCCGGTCAAGAAGTGGACCGACGTCCTGTTCTTCTTCCTGTCGACCAAGATGCTGCCCGTCGTGGCCGGCCTGCTGCCGCTGTACCTGTTCGCGCAGAACACCGGCCTGCTGGACAACATCTGGCTGCTGATCGTCTTCTACACCTCGATGAACCTGCCCATCGCGGTCTGGATGATGCGCTCGTTCCTGTCCGAGGTGCCGGTGGAGATGCTCGAGGCCGCCTCGATGGACGGCGCCGGTCTGGCCAAGACGCTGCGCTCGGTCATCGCGCCGGTGGTCATGCCCGGCATCGCCGCCACCGCGCTGATCTGCTTCATCTTCAGCTGGAACGAGCTGCTCTTCGCCCGGGTGCTGACGGCCACCGTGGCGGAGACCTCCCCGGTGTTCCTGACCAGCTTCGTCACCAGCCAGGGCCTGTTCCTGGCCCAGCTCTGCGCGGCTGCCTTCGTGGTGTCGCTGCCGGTGCTCGTGGCCGGCTTCGCGGCCCAGGACAAGCTCGTGCAGGGCCTGTCCCTGGGCTCGGTCAAGTAGCCGCCCCTGATCCACACTCCGCCCCGATAGAGGTGACCGGCCCCGCCCCCCGGGGCCGGTCACTGCGTCCCGGACCGAATTTTTTCCCCGAAAGGGGTAGGAACCGGTGCGCCCCGGGGTACGTCTGACCGCCTATGACCAGACTTCGCGGCTTGTGGACGGCCGCTGCCGCCGTGACCTTGTTCCTGCTCAGCGCCTGTGCCCAGCCGACCGCCGCCGGCGCCCCGAGCACCGGCCCGTCGCCGGACAGCTCCTCGGCCCCCGCCACCGACGGCGACGGCGACGCGCTGGTGCTGCGGGTCTCCTCCGCCGGTGGCTTCGTGCCCCCGAGCGCGATCGTCGGCCGGCTCCCCGAGACCAGCGTGTACGCCGACGGCCGGGTGATCTTCAACGGCCCGGTCACCCTGAGCTATCCCGGCCCCGCCCTGCCCAACCTGCAGTGGGGCACGATCTCCCCGGCCACCCTGCAACAGCTGCTCGACAAGGCCGTCGCGGCCGGCGTCAAGCCCGGCACCGACTTCGGCCAGCCCGGGGTCGCCGACGCGCCGACCACCGAGGTCACCGTCGTGACCGCCGCGGGGGAGCGGAGAT
>NZ_JBEZGQ010000608.1:0-5212 GCF_040650095.1 Actinoplanes sp. NPDC048791
GAAGAAGGTCCGCCGGCCCATCGCGGGGCCGGCGTCCGGGTCGTCCCGCGTGTCCGTCTTTGTGTCATCCATGCCGGCATTCTCGCAGTGTCCCGGGCCGGCCGGGAAGTCCTGCGCGCCGGACCCCGGCCGGACACGATCGAGGTGGGGCGGATCCGGGTGTCACATCCGCGGCACCGGCGGTGCTCTGTAGATGTGGAGCAAGATGTGAAGCTCGTCAGGCCGGCCGGGCGAGAGGGTGGCGAGGCGGTGTCGACTCCTTCGGTACGGGGTGCCGTGCGAGCCGACCTCGAACAGGTCTTCCGCAGCGCCTATCCGCGGGTCGTCGCGGTCGCCGCCCGGGTGCTCGGTTCGCGGGACGAGGCCGAGGATGTGGCCCAGGAGGTGTTCCTGACCTTCGGGCGCTCCGCGGTGCCGGCCGGGGAGGCGGTGGGCTGGCTGTCCGTCGCCGCGGCGCACACGGCGCTCAACCATCTGCGCTCCAGCCGGCGACGTGCCGCCCGGGAGGAGGCCGCCGGTGACGACGGCGCCGTCTGGCCCGATGTCGCCGAGACCGTCGTGACCCTCGAGGAGCGCCGCCGGGTGCGCTCGGCACTGGCCCGGCTCCCTCGCAAGCACGCCGTGGCCCTGGTGCTGCGGCACAGCGGCCTCAGCTACGCCGAGGTGGCGGCCGCCCTGGATCTTTCCCCCGGCAGCGTGGGCACCACCGTGCGACGCGCCGAATCCGCCCTACGCAAGGAGTTGAACCGTCATGCGTCATCCGACTGACGGCACGCTGCGCCGGCTGCTGGACGAGCCGGCCGGTGTCGCCGACGCCGATCGTGAGCACGTCGCCGGTTGCCCGGCCTGCCGGTCCGGGCTCGCCACCGCCGAGCGGGACGCGCAGCTGACCCGGGCGGCGCTGGACGTCGACGTCACCGTAGACGTGGACGCGGGATGGTCCCGCCTGTCGCAGGCGGTCGCCATCGACAAGCCCCACCGGCAGCCGGCCACCGCCTCGCGGTGGCGTACGGCGCTGCGCAAGCCGGTGGTCGCCGCCTTCGCCGCGGTCGCCCTGCTCGGTGGGGCCAGCGCCGCGGCCGCCGCCGACTGGCTGCAGATCTTCCGGACCGAGCAGCTCGCCCCCGTGACGCTCAGCCAGGCCGACCTGGTCGCCCTGCCCGACCTGGACGCGTACGGCAAGGTCGAGATCACCCAGGAGGTGAAGGTCCGTCAGGTCGCCGACGCCGACGCCGCGGAGAAGGCCTCGGGGCTGGCCGTCCCACGGGTGCGCGAGCTGCCCCGGGGCGTGACGGGACAACCGGTGTACCAGGTCGGTGGCCGGGTGAACGCGGTGTTCACCTTCTCCGCCGACAAGGCGGCCCGGACCGCCGCCGCGACGGGCAGGACGCTGCCGCCGCCTCCCGCTGGTCTCGACGGCAGTCAGTTCCGGTTGAGCGCGGGTCCGGGCGTCGCCGGGGTGTGGTCCGAGGCGCGGGGCGTACCGGCGCTGATCGTGGCCCGCGTCGTCGCACCCACCGCCTACTCGGCGGGGATCCCGTTCCGGACGGCCGTGGACTACCTGCTGTCCCTGCCGGGTATGCCCGCGAGCGTCGCGTCGCAACTGCGCGGCTACACCGGCGACGCGACGACACTGCCGCTGCCGGTGAACTCGCAGTACCTGACCAGCTCCGCCACCAACGTCGGGGGCGCGCCCGCCACCGTGCTGGCCTCCCGGGACGGGCTGATCACTGCCGTGGTCTGGGTGAAGGACGGCGTCGTCACCGCGGTGGCCGGCTCACTGAGCGCCGACGAGGTGGTCTCGGTGGCCCGCGGGCTGGGGCAGCGGTGACCACCGAACCCGTGGTCACCGCCGAGCGGGTGCTCGCCGACCTGCCGCCCACGCCGGCCGTGTGGTGCTCCGGCCTGCGCAAGCGCTACCGCAAACAGACCGCTGTCGACGACGTGTCCTTCACCGTGGGCCGCGGCGAGGTGCTCGGCCTGCTGGGACCCAACGGCGCCGGCAAGACCAGCGTCATCAAGATCCTGCTCGGCCTGGTCCGGCCGGACGCGGGGGAGGTGCTGCTGCTGGGTCGCCCGGGTACGGACCCGCAGGCCCGCGCCCGCGTCGGCTACCTGCCGGAGCTGTTCCGCTACCAGCCCTGGCTCAGCGCCGCCGAGGTGCTCGCCCTGCACGTGCGGCTCGCCGGTGCCGCGGTGCCGGTACGGGAACAACGCGAGTGCCTGGCCCTGGTCGGTCTGGCCGACCGCGCCGGGGACCGGGTCGGTGGCTTCTCCAAGGGCATGCAGCAGCGCCTCGGGCTGGCCGTCGCGCTGGTGGCCCGCCCGGAGCTGGTGCTGCTCGACGAGCCGACCAGCGCGCTGGACCCGATCGGCCGGGCCGACGTCCGGGACCTGCTGCTCTCCCTCAAGGAACGCCGGGTCGCCGTGCTGCTCAACTCGCACCTCATCGGCGAGGTGGAACGGGTCTGCGACCGGGTCGTCATCCTCGACAAGGGCCGGGTGGCGGCCTCCGGCACCCTCGCCGAGCTGCTCGGTCAGCGCGAGCTGCGGTTGCGGCTCGACGAGGTCAGCGCCCAGGCGGAGGCTCGCTTGGCCGCCGCCGGGCCCCTGACCCGCAGCGGCGACTCGTACACGGTGACGCTGCCGGCCGAGCAGAGCGCCATGATGGTGCCCGACCTGGTGGCCGAACTGGTCCACCTCGGGGTCCGCGTGCACGCCGTCGAACCGGCCCGGATCAGCCTCGAGGAACGACTGCTGGACATCCTGCGCGCCGGCACCGGAGGGGACCACCGATGATCGCCCGTACCGTCCTGACCCTGGCCGTGCTCACGCTGCAGGAGGCCCTGCGCCGGCGGGTGCTGCGCTCGCTCGTCGTGATGACGGTCGTGCTGCTGTCGCTGAGCGCCTGGGGGTTCTACCGGCTGGACTCGGAGTTCGGCACGCTCACCACCGGGGAGGCCCGGATCGCCGCCTCCACGGTGCTCAACCTGGTGATGTTCGGACTGAGCCTGATCGCCGCGCTCGGTACGGCGTTCCTGGCCGGCCCCACCCTGGCCGGGGAGATCGAGTCCGGCATCGCGCTGGCCGTCATGACCCGGCCGGTGCGCCGCTCGGCCGTCCTGCTCGGCAAGTGGCTGGGCCTGGTCGCCTTCGGCAGCGGCTTCGTGGTCGTGGCCGGACTCGGGCAGCTCCTCATCGTCCGGATCACCGTGGGCTACTGGCCCCCGCAACCGGCCACCGGCCTGGCCCTGCTGGCGGCGCAGACCACGGTGCTGCTGACCCTGGGCCTGCTGCTGTCCACCGTGATCTCCCCGATGGCGTCGGGCATCGTGGCGGTCGGTCTGTTCGGCGCCACCTGGATCGCCGGCGTGGTCGGCATGGTGGGCGAGGCGTTCGGCAACGAGGGCATGGCCGGTGTCGGCACGGTGTCGCGGATGCTGCTGCCCACCGACGGCCTGTGGCGCGGGGCGATGCACGCGTTCCAGCACCCGGCCCTGTCGCAGTTCCCGGCGTTCGAGGACTCGCCGTTCCTGAGCGTGGCCCCGCTCACCACCACCTACCTGGCCTGGGCCGCCCTGTGGGTGGCGGTCGTGCTCGGCCTGTCCGCCCTGGCCTTCCAGCGCCGCGACCTGTGAGCGGCGCTGGAAGGAAGCTCAGGACTGCGCCACGATCCAGTCGTCCAGGTTGAAGTCGGTACGGATGAACTTCTGCTCCACCAGGAACTGCTTGGTCCCCTTGAGCAGCGCCAGCCCCTCGGGTGTGAAGGGCTCCGCCGGCCACTGGTCGGCGTGGGTGGAGGCCTCCACGATCTTCGGCGGGAAGCCGTTGATGCTCACCGTGTACGCCAGGAAGCCCGGCCAGTCGGCCTTGGCCCTGGTGGTGGCGTCGCGCTGGGCCTGCTGCCACGCGGACACGATGCCCGGCTGCGCCTTGAGGAACTTCTCGGTGACCACTGTGGAGCTGGTGCCCAGGTACTGGCGGTGGTCCTTGGACGCCAGCGTGATCAGGGGGTAGCCCTTGGCCTTCAGCGCCTCCACGTTGGCGATCGGTACGGCCGCGGCGTCCACGTCCCCGCGTTCCAGCGCCGCCTCGACGTCCGCACTGTAGATGTGGATGACCTCGGCCGGCTTGACGCCCGCGTCGCCGAGCGCGCCCAGCAGGTAGCGGTGGATGTACGAGCCGGTCTGCACCGCCACCTTCTTGCCGGCCAGCCCGGCGAGCGAGGTCGGGCCGCCGGACTTCTTGGCCAGGATGCCGGCGTCCAGGTTGATCTGGGACTGGGCGATCAGCCGGGTGGGCTGCTTGGCACCCCGGGCCACCAGGGCCGGGGTGTCGCCGTACGTGGCCAGGTCGAGCTCGCCGGCGGCCAGCGCCTGGTTGAGGTCGGGGCCGTTCGGGAAGGTGACGACCTTGACGCCGGTGACGCCGAGCGACGACAGCGCCGGGACCAGGCCGTTCTTGCTGTTGAGGTAGCCGACCGGGCCGGACAGCTTGTTGCCGTTGCCGATCGCGCCGATGCGCAGGGTGAAGGTGTCGCCGGGGCCGGCGGCCTCGGACGGCTCGCCGCCGCAGCCGGCCAGCCCCAGCAGCGCGGCGGTGGCGACGGCCAGCAGGGTTCTCGTACGCATCGGTCATTCTCCTTGGGCGGGTACGGGTGCGGGGGTGATCCGGGCGCGGCCCAGTTCGGGGCCGACGGCGGTCCGGGCGCCGGACTTGCGGCCACGGCCCCAGCCGAGCTCCTTGCGGTAGCTGCCGAGCAGGCCGGTGTCCGTGACGTGGTCCTCGTCGCGCAGCGGCGAGTCCGGTGGCGCGGGGTGGGTCAGCGGGGCGACGAACAGGGCGTCGGCCGGGCAGTGCGCCTCGCACATGAAGCAGGTCTGGCAGTCGCTCTGCCGGGCGATGACCGGTACGCCGTCGGCGCCGCGGTCGAAGACGTTGGTCGGGCACACCGCGATGCACACGTCGCAGGTGACACACCGGGAAGCCGAGACGACCTCGATCATGACGCCACCGCCAGTTCCGGGCGCGGGGCCGGCAGCGGCTCGGGCCGGACCCACAGCTCGTCGAGGCCGCCGACCGTGAGCCGGCGGTGCTGGGCCGGATCGAGGTCCGGGAACTCCTGGCGCCGGGCCATGCCGCGGCTCTCGGTCCGGGCCAGCGCGCTGGTGTACATCCACCGGGCGTGGGCGACCATCGCCGCGGCCTGCCG
>NZ_JBEZGQ010000609.1:0-5193 GCF_040650095.1 Actinoplanes sp. NPDC048791
GCGGACCCGGCCGGACGCCGGGCGGTCCTCCACGGACCGCGCGCTCAGGTGGTGCGCGGTGGCGACGACGGGCCGGACGCCGGCCAGCCGGGCGGCGAACCGGCCCTGCACGCAGGCGCGGTAGAGGTGGGTGTGCACGACGTCGAAGCGGCCGAGCCGGATGAGCCGGCGCAGCCGCACGATCGAGGCCGGGCCGCCGTCCGTGCCGAGCTCGTGCACCGCCGTACCGGTGGAACGCAGCGCCGTCGCGAGCGGCCCCGGCCGGGCCAGGGTGACCACCTCGCAGTCGTGCGGCAGCCGGGGCACCAGCAGGCGCAGTTGTTGCTCGGCCCCGCCGGCCGCCGAAGTGCTGATGACGTGCAGCACCCTCATTTTCCCCTCTTTCCTCGGCGCGGCGCAGTTACGACGCTGCCAGAGTCGGGGCGGACAATGAAAGTCGCAGATGTCATGCCCAACATGAATGCCACCGAACGCG
The DNA here is from genome assembly GCF_040650095.1 of Actinoplanes sp. NPDC048791. Lineage (NCBI taxonomy): Bacteria > Bacillati > Actinomycetota > Actinomycetes > Micromonosporales > Micromonosporaceae > Actinoplanes > Actinoplanes sp. NPDC048791. The sequence goes on from NZ_JBEZGQ010000609.1 coordinate 476, forward strand.
CAAAACGCATTCCGGGTCCGGCCGAACGGACGTATCAGAGCGCCGAAAGTCCCTGTACAGCAGGCGATCGAGAGCGCGCGGCCATCGTCGGTACTGTACGTGAGCGTGGCTCACGTTGGCCGTGACAATTGCTACTGTGATCGATCTGGTGCGACTGCCAAGCTTTATTCGCAAGCGCTGAAAAGCGACGAGCGACGAGCGGCACGCGCAATTGACGTCACCATTTTGACGCGGCGCGCGCACGCTCCCTTTCCTTGCCAGTTCTCACCGCGGCCGTCCACCGCCGGTATCCGTCCAGGGAGGAAATCCATGCAGGTACGGCGAGCAGCGCCCGACGCCACCGCGGGCGACCGGCGGGCCCGGAGGCCGGCCAGGACGCCCTGGTTACGCATGGTGGTACCCGGCCGGATGGCCCGGGCCGGGGTAGACGCGGCCGCGCTGGGCCTGGCCCTGCTGATCGCCACCCTGCTGCGCCACGACGGCGACTTCAGCCACGTCCACCTCCTCCCGCTGCTGGTGCTGGCGTGCTTCGCCGCGGTCGTGCACACCGTGGCCGGGCTGCGCTTCGGCCTCTACACCGGGCGCTGGTCGTACGGCTGCTTCGAGGAGATCGCCGCGCTGGCCCGGACCGCGGTCGTGGCCACCCCGGTGATCTTCGTGCTGGACACCCTGCTGGGCCGGCTGGTGCCGCGCTCGGCCATCATCGCGGCCGGCCTGATCGCCCTGGTGCTCACCGCCGGCGTGCGGTACGCCGTCCGCCTGCTCAACGACCAGCGGCTGCGCCCGTCGCCCGAGCCGGGCACCCGGGTCGTCGTGATGGGCGCGGGCGAGGGGGCCACCCAGGTCATCCGCGCGATGCTGCGCAGCCCGTTCAGCCCGTACGTGCCGGTCGCGCTGCTCGACGACGACCCGGCCAAGCGCACCCTGCGGGTGATGGGGGTGCCGGTGGCCGGCAACCGGCAGGCGATGGCCGAGGTGGTCCGCCGGTACAGCGCCGACGCGGTGCTGATCGCCATTCCCAGCGCGGGCGCCGACCTGGTGCGCGAGCTGACCGAGCTGGCCGAGCCGCTCAACGTCGACCTGAAGGTGGTCCCGCCGGTCGTGGAGCTGTTCGGCCGTACCGTCAGCGTCGAGGACATCCGGCCGGTCAGCCACGCCGACCTGCTCGGGCGCCGCGAGATCGGCATCGACCTGGCCGCGGTGGCCGGCTACCTGGCCGGGCGCCGGGTGCTGGTCACCGGGGCCGGCGGCTCGATCGGCTCGGAGCTGTGCCGCCAGGTCGCCCGCTTCCACCCGGCCCAGCTGGTCATGCTCGATCGCGACGAGTCCGGCCTGCACGCCGTGCAGCTGTCCCTGGACGGCCGCGGCATGCTCGACGACCGCAACCTGGTCGTCGCCGACATCCGCGACCAGCAGCGCCTCGACGAGGTCTTCGCCGAGCACCGGCCCCAGGTGGTGTTCCACGCGGCCGCCCTCAAACACCTGCCGCTGCTGGAGATGCACCCCTCCGAGGCGCTCAAGACCAACATCATCGGCACGTACCAGATCCTCCAGACGGCCCTGCGCCACGGCGTCGACCGGCTGGTGAACATCTCCACCGACAAGGCCGCCGAACCGGTCAGCGTGCTCGGCTACTCCAAGCGGATCACCGAACGGCTCACCGCGGCGGCCGACGAGGCCGCCCACGGCACCTACTGCAGCGTGCGTTTCGGCAACGTGCTGGGCAGCCGCGGCTCGGTGCTGACCGCCTTCGCCGCGCAGGTCGAGGCGGGCGGGCCGATCACCGTCACCCACCCCGAGATGACGCGCTACTTCATGACCGTGCAGGAGGCCGTCCGCCTGGTCATCCAGGCCGGCGCGATCGACAGCTCCAGCGAGGTGCTGGTGCTCGACATGGGCGAGCCGGTGCGCATCCACGACGTCGCCCGCCGGATCGCCGACGCGGCGGAACGGCACATCCAGATCGTCTACACCGGCCTGCGCCCCGGCGAGAAGCTCGCCGAGATCCTGCTCGGCCCGGACGAGCCCGACCACCGCCCGCACCACCCGCTGATCTCGCAGGCGCCGGTGCCCCCGCTGGACGGTGCCGTCCTCTCGCTGCTGGACCCGACCGTGCCGCGCAAGGACCTGATCGCCGTGCTGCGCTGGCTGGCCGAGAGCCCGGCACTGTCCCCGGCCCGGGAGACCCCGCCGCCGATGCCGGCGACCCGCAACGGGCGCCGGCCGGGCGCCCGCAACAAGAGCACCGCGCCGCGGCAGCCCGAATTCACCGTACGCCCGGGACGGCAGCCGTGAGCCGCCCAGCGCAGGAAGGGAACACGCCCATGCGGGTCGTCATCGCCGGTCAGGGTTACGTGGGGCTGCCGCTGGCGGTCCGCGCCGCCCAGGTGGGTCATTCGGTTGTCGGCTTCGACGTCGACGAGGAACGCATCAAGCGCCTCGCCGCCGGCGAGTCCTACGTGGACGACGTGTCCTCGGCCGAATTGCAGGAGATCCTCGACGCCGGCACGTTCCACCCGTCGGCCGACCCGCGCTCCTGCGCCGGTTTCGACGTCGCGGTCATCGCGGTGCCGACCCCGCTGCGCGAGGGCACGCCCGACCTCAACTACATCGAGCAGTCCGCCCGCACCCTGGCACGCTATCTGCGCCCGGGCGCCACCGTGGCGCTGGAGTCCACCACCTACCCGGGCACCACCACCGACCTAGTCGCGCCGTTGCTGGAGGAGGGCTCCGGCCTGATCGCCGGGGTCGACTTCCACCTCGGCTACAGCCCCGAGCGCATCGACCCCGGCAACCGCACCTGGAACCTGGTCACCACCCCGAAGGTCGTCTCCGGCATCAACGCCGAGTCGCTGGAACGGGTACAGGCCTTCTACGCCTCGGTCGTCGAGCACACCGTGCCGGTCTCCGACCCCAAGGTCGCCGAGCTGGCCAAGCTCATGGAGAACACCTTCCGGCACGTCAACATCGCGCTGATCAACGAGCTGGCGGTGTTCGCCCACGACCTCGGCATCGACGTCTGGGAGGCGATCGAGGCGGCGTCGAGCAAGCCGTTCGGCTACATGCCGTTCGTGCCCGGCCCCGGCGTCGGCGGACACTGCCTGCCCATCGACCCGTCGTACCTGTCCTGGCGGGTGCAGCGGACGCTGGGCCAGAGCTTCCGGTTCGTCGAGCTTGCCAACGACATCAACAACCACATGCCCGACTACGTCGTCCGGCGCCTGGTCGGCGCGCTCAACCAGCGGCGCAAGCCGGTCAACGGCTCGACCGTGCTGCTGCTCGGGCTGGCGTACAAGAAGAACAGCGGCGACGCCCGCGAGTCGCCGGCCCGGCGGGTCGCCTCACTGCTGCTGGACATGGGCGCCGAGGTCCGCGCGGCCGACCCGCACGTGGTCGAGGACGCCCACGTGGACCGCCGCGTCGTCCGGGTCGCCGCCACCGCCGAGCAGATCGCCGCGGCCGACGCCGTGATCCTGCTCGCCGACCACGACGCCTTCGACCTGGACCTGGTCGTCGAGCACGCCGGTTACGTCCTGGACACCCGGCACCGCATCACCGGACCGAATGTGGAGACGCTATGACTCTCTGGGATGGTCTCAACCGCCTGGCCGCCGCCGTCGCCCTGATGCTGTTGTCCCCGCTGATCCTGGTGGTCGCGGCCTGGATCCGGATCGCCGACGGCCGCGGCATCCTGTTCGTTCAGGACCGCGCCGGCCTCGGCGGGGTGCCGTTCCGGATGCTCAAGTTCCGCACGATGGTCCACGACTCGGTCGCGCTGAGCGCGCAGCTGGGCATCAGCGACCCGTTCGGCCTGGTCGAGAACGACCCGCGGATCACCCGGTGCGGCCGCTTCCTGCGCCGCACCAGCCTGGACGAGCTGCCGCAACTGGTGAACGTGCTGCGCGGGCAGATGCGCCTGGTCGGGCCGCGCCCGGACGTGCTGCCGCAGGTCGCCAACTACTCGGCCGAGGACGCCCGGCGCCTGGAGGTCAAGCCCGGCATCACCGGCTGGGCCCAGGTCAACGGCCGCGACGACATCGACTGGCCGCAGCGCTTCGCCCTGGACCGCTGGTACGTCGACCACCGCTCGGTGACCCTGGACCTGCGCATCCTCTGGCGTACGGTGGCCACCCTGCACCGCGAGGAGGCCCCGGTGCACGTCGACGAGCTCAACATCCAGCGGTCCCGGGACCTCGGCCGTGCGGCCTGAGGTCGGCTCGGAGTTCCACTGGGACCCGGCCGCCATCGCCACCACACCGCAATCCCTGCTGCCGCAACGGTTCGAGCTGTTCGCGACCGGCTGCGGGGCACTGAGCACCCTGCTGCGACAGCTGGCGCCGCCGGGCCGGCTGCACGTGCCGTCGTTCTTCTGCATGGGAGTCGCCGAAGCCCTGTCCGCCGACGTGCCGATCACCTGGTACCGGCACCTGCCCGACGGCCGGGGACCCCGCCTGGAAACCCTGCGCGCGCTGCCGGGCGACGTCGTCCTGGCCCAGAACCTGTTCGGCCGCGACCGGCCGGAGCCGTGGGCCGCGTGGATGCAAGCGCACCCCGGCGTCACCGTGGTGGAGGACCACTCGCACGACCCGTTCAGCGACTGGGCCCGCGCCAGCTCGGCCCCGTACGCGGTGGCCTCCCTGCGCAAGACCCTGCCGCTGCCGGACGGCGGCCTGCTGTGGTCCCCGACCGGCCGGGCCCGGCCCGGGCCGGTCGGCGCG